>NZ_CAJCKG010000054.1:0-17807 GCF_903970945.1 Curtobacterium sp. ME26 | reverse complement strand
CCGTCCACTCCTTCCCGGCACGCCGCTCCTCCGCCCTCGTGAGCGGCCACCGCGCGCTCCTCGACGCGTTCGAGCTCGACAAGGCCCTGTACGAGGTCGTCTACGAGACCCGCAACCGACCGGACTGGGCCGGCATCCCGCTCGCCGCGGTCGCGCGGCTCGCGTCCCGCGACGCGGCGTGACCGCGCCGGCCCGCTGACCGCACCAGCACCGGCCCCTGACGGACGGGAGGCGCGTGACCAGCCGGTCACGCGCCTCCCGTCCGTCACCGGGTGCGTCGCGTCAGTGTCGCTTCAGTGTGGCTTCAGTTGACGGGCCCGGTGTACTTCTCGCCCGGACCCTTGCCCGGGGCGTCCTGGATGGTCGACGCCTCGCGGAACGCGAGCTGCACCGAGCGGAGCCCGTCGCGCAGCGGGCGGGCGTGGTGGTCGCCGATCTCGGTGGCCGCGGCGGTCACGAGCCCGGCGAGTGCCGTGATGAGCTTCCGGGCCTCGTCGAGGTCCGTCTGCTCCTGCGGGTCGTCGGCCAGGCCGACCTTGACGGCCGCCGCGCTCAGCAGGTGCACCGCCACGGTGTTGATGAGCTCGACGGCGGGGACCTCGGCGATGTCGCGTGCCTCGGCGGCGGCCGCCTCGCCGGCGACCTCCTGCGGGACGTCGTTCCCAGGGCTGTCGTTCTCGGGGGTGTCGGGCACGGTGCTCCTCTGCTAGACTCATCGGCGGCAGATACTGTCCGTGCGCTTCGACCAGCTCTCCGAGCGGGTTCCGGCAACCGGACGGCGTCGTAGAAGAGGAGTCTCTCCCACCCGCGGCCGTGCACCACAGGCTACCGGGTCCCAACCGCTCCGCCGGCGTCCGCGCCGGCTGGCCGTTCCGGACGGAACGGCGTCGGGCGGCTGCCGAACGGGTTCCAGATCCGTGCGTCAGATCTCCTCTCTCGTGCCGTCGTCCAGGGCAGATGCCCCGGACGACCACCACCTGATTGAAGGAGCTCCGCATCACCGATCCCCGTACCAACGACCGAATCCGCGTCCCTGAAGTCCGTCTCGTCGGACCGCAGGGTGAGCAGGTCGGCGTCGTCCCGATCGCCATGGCCCTGCGTCTCGCGCAGGAAGCCGAGCTGGATCTGGTCGAGGTCGCGCCGAACTCGAAGCCGCCCGTGGCCAAGATCATGGACTACGGCAAGTTCAAGTACGAGGCCGCTCAGAAGGCCAAGGAAGCACGTCGCAACCAGGTGAACACCGACCTCAAGGAGGTCCGGTTCCGCCTGAAGATCGACGTGCACGACTACGAGACCAAGCGCAAGCGTGCCGAGGGCTTCCTCCTCGGTGGCGACAAGGTGAAGGCGATGATCCTCTTCCGTGGCCGCGAGCAGTCGCGTCCGGAGCAGGGTGTCCGTCTCCTCCAGAAGTTCGCCGAGGAGATCGCCGAGTTCGGTGTCGTCGAGTCGCGTCCGACCCAGGACGGCCGCAACATGACGATGATCATCGCCCCCCTCAAGAACAAGTCCGACGTCAAGGGCGAGCAGAACGCCAAGCGTGCTGCGCAGAAGGCCGAGCGTCGCGCGACGGAGCACGCCGCGAAGGGCAAGGAGACCGACGAGTCGACCGAGTCCGCGGCCGTCGAGGCTCCGGCCGAGTAGGTCCTCCCCGGACACTCCGCGCAGCTGCCCCTCGGCGCAGCTGACCCACCCGCAACGGCGCGGCCCCCCATCCCATCCCACGGAAAGGCACCTCCATGCCCAAGCAGAAGACCCACTCCGGGTCGAAGAAGCGCTTCAAGGTCACCGGCAGCGGCAAGATCATGAAGCAGCAGGCCGGTATGCGTCACAACCTCGAGGTCAAGAGCGCCAAGCGCAAGGCCCGCCTCAACGAGGACCAGGTCCTCGCGAAGGCCGACGCGAAGAACGTCAAGAAGCTTCTCGGCCACTGAGCCGGCGGAAACGTAAAGGAACAGATCAATGGCACGTGTAAAGAGAGCGGTCAACGCCGCCAAGAAGCGCCGCGTCATCCTCGAGCGCGCCGAGGGCTACCGCGGTCAGCGTTCGCGCCTGTACCGCAAGGCGAAGGAGCAGGTCACCCACTCCCTCGTCTACGCGTACCGGGACCGTCACGCGAAGAAGGGCGAGTTCCGTCGCCTGTGGATCCAGCGCATCAACGCCGCGTCGCGCGCGAACGGCCTGACCTACAACCGCCTCATCCAGGGCCTCGGCCTGGCCGGCGTCGAGGTCGACCGTCGCATCCTCGCGGACCTCGCGGTGAACAACCCCGAGACGTTCGCAGCGCTCGTCGAGACCGCCAAGGGCGCCCTCCCGGCCGACACCTCGGCTCCGAAGGCCGCGTAGTCGTCACCGCTGCACCCGAAGCCCCCGTTCCGTTCCGGAGCGGGGGCTTCGTCGTTCCTAGACTGGTGTCGTGAGCGATCTCCTCGAGAACCCGAAGTCCGGTCGTGTCCGGGCCGTGGCCGCCCTGGCGAAGAAGGACGTCCGTGCCGACACCGGCCTGTTCCTGCTCGAGGGGCCGCAGGCGGTGCGCGAGGCGATCGCGTACCGGCCGGAGCTGCTCCGCGAGCTGTACGTCACGCCGACGGCCGCCGCGCGCTACGCGCTCGACGACGCACCGGTGGACACGTGGTTCGTCACCGAGCAGGTGCTCGACACGATGGCCGACACCGTGACGCCGCAGGGCGTGGTCGCGGTGTGCCAGCAGTTCCCGACGTCGGTGAAGGACGTCTTCCCGGACACGGTCGACGGCCTGGAGGAACGGGGCGGCCTCCCGGGGATCGTCGCGATCCTCGAGGAGGTGCGTGACCCCGGCAACGCCGGCACGATCATCCGCGCCGCGGACGCCGCCGGGGCCGACGCCGTGGTGCTGACCGGGCGCTCGGTCGACCCGTACAACCCGAAGGTGGTGCGCTCGACCACGGGCTCGCTGTTCCACGTCCCGGTGTCGGTCGGCGTGACCCTGGCGGACGCGGTCTCCCGGGCACGCGGCCTCGGGTACACGATCCTCGCGGCCGACGTCTCGGGCGACGACCTGCCGGACGTCCGTGCCGACGGGATGCTCGACGGGCCGACGGCGTGGGTGTTCGGGAACGAGGCACGCGGGCTGACGGCGGAGGACCTCGCCCTCGTCGACCGAGCCGTCAAGGTGCCGATCTACGGCAGGGCGGAGTCGATGAACCTGGCGACGGCCGCGTCGGTCTGCCTGTACGAGTCGGCGTTCGCCCACCGGACGAAGTAGTCCTGCACGGGCGGGGTCGTCCGCGTCGCCGTCCACCGTCCGATCGGTGCAGGACGGCGGTATCCCACGGGCCGGTAGGCTTGGGCCTCGTGTCAGAACACCTCGAGATCAGCGAACCGGCCGTCGCCGCCGCCGTGGACGAGGCCCTCGCCGCCGTCCGTGCCGCGACGACCGTGGCCGAGCTGAAGCAGGCCAGGACCGAGCACACCGGCGAGCAGTCCGCACTCGCGCGGATGAACGCCGCGATGCGCACCGTGCCGAAGGAGCAGAAGGCCGCGGCCGGCAAGCTCGTCGGGCAGGCCCGTGGGCAGGTGAACCAGGCGATCGCCGAGCAGGAGTCCGTCCTGGCCGAGGCCGAGGAGCGCGCCCGGCTCGAGGCCGAGCGGGTCGACGTCACGGCGCTGCCGAGCCGCAGGACCCCGGGCTCGCGCCACCCCCTGTCGGTCCTCAACGAGACCGTCGCCGACATCTTCGTCGGCATGGGGTGGGAGGTGGCGGAGGGCCCCGAGCTCGAGCACGAGTGGTTCAACTTCGACGCCCTGAACTTCGACCCGGACCACCCCGCCCGTGCGATGGCGGACACGATCTTCGTCGAACCGGTCGACCGGCACCTCGTGATGCGCACCCACACCTCGCCGGTGCAGGTCCGCTCGCTCCTGTCGCGTGACCTGCCGCTCTACGTCATCGCCCCGGGGCGGGTCTACCGCGCCGACGAGCTCGACGCGACCCACCTGCCGGTCTTCACCCAGGTCGAGGGCATCGCCATCGACAAGGGCCTGACGATGGCGCACCTGCGCGGCACGCTCGAGCACTTCGCGCGCCAGGTCTTCGGGGCCGAGGCGCAGATCCGCCTGCGCCCGAACTACTTCCCGTTCACCGAGCCGAGCGCCGAGATGGACGTCTGGCAGCCGAACGCCAAGGGCGGGGCGCGCTGGGTCGAGTGGGGCGGCTGCGGCATGGTGAACCCCAACGTCCTGCGTGCCGCCGGGATCGACCCGGACGAGTACCAGGGCTTCGCGTTCGGGATGGGCATCGAGCGGACGCTGCAGTTCCGCAACGGCCTGAACGACATGCGTGACTTCCTCGAGGGCGACGTCCGCTTCTCGCAGCAGTTCGGAACGGTGGTCTGATGCGCGTCCCACTCCGTTGGCTCGGCGAGTCCGTCGACCTGCCCGACGACGTCACCCTCGAGCACGTCCACGCGGCGCTCGTGTCGGTGGGCTTCGAGGAAGAGGCGGTCCACACCTACGACCTCACCGGCCCGATCGTCGTCGGCCGCGTGCTCGAGCGCGAGCCCGAGCCGCAGAAGAACGGCAAGACGATCAACTGGTGCCAGGTCGACGTCGGCGAGCCCGAACCGCGCGGCATCGTCTGCGGTGCGCACAACTTCGACGTGGGCGACCTCGTCGTCGTGACGCTGCCCGGCGCCGTGCTGCCCGGACCGTTCCCGATCGCAGCGCGCAAGACCTACGGCCACGTTTCCGACGGCATGATCGCCTCGGCGCGCGAGCTCGGTCTCGGTGACGAGCACGACGGCATCCTCCGCTTCGCCGACCTCGGCATGGACCCGGAGGTCGGCGCCGACGCGATCGCGCTGCTCGGCCTCGACGACGCGGCGGTGGAGATCAACGTCACGCCGGACCGCGGGTACGTGATGAGCATGCGCGGTGTGGCGCGCGAGTACGCCCACGCGACGGGCGCGAGCTTCCACGACCCCGCGGAGCGTGTCACGCCCCGCTCCGGCGAGGGCTTCCGCGTCACGATCGACGACCGGGCACCCATCCGCGGCCGCGTCGGCGCGCACACCTTCGTCACGCGCGTCGTGCGCGGCATCGACCCGACCGTGAAGACACCGGCGTGGATGGTGTCCCGCCTCTCGCTCGCGGGCGTGCGCTCCATCTCGCTCCCGGTCGACGTCACGAACTACGTGATGTTCGAGCTCGGGCAGCCCCTGCACGGCTACGACCTCGCGAAGGTCGTCGGCGGCCTCGGGGTCCGCCGCGCGACCGCGGGGGAGACCCTGGTCACCCTCGACGACACGACCCGCACGCTCGACCCCGAGGACCTCGTCATCACCGACGACGAGGGCCCGGTCGGGCTCGCCGGCGTCATGGGCGGCGCCCGCACCGAGATCTCCGGCAGCACGACGGACGTCCTCATCGAGGCGGCCGGCTTCGACCAGGTCTCGATCGCCCGGACCGCTCGTCGCCACAAGCTGCCGAGCGAGGCCTCGAAGCGCTTCGAACGCGGGGTCGACCCGCTCGTCGCCGAGGCTGCGGCGAACCGCGCCGTCGAGCTCCTCGTCGAGCTCGCGGGTGGCACGGCGGACGCCCTCGGCTCGACGCTCGTCGACACCGAGCCGCGCCCGGCCACCACGATGCGGCTCTCGCGTCCGGCCGAGCTGGTCGGCGTCGACTACACCGACGCCGAGGTCGTCGACACCCTCCGCGCGATCGGCGCGTCGGTCGAGGCGGACGGGGACCTCCTCGTCGTCACGCCGCCGTCCTGGCGCCCCGACCTCACCGACGACACCACCCTGGTCGAGGAGGTGGCACGCATCGTCGGGTACGACCGCATCCCGAGCGTGCTGCCGGTCGCCCCGCCCGGGCGTGGTCTCACGCGCCACCAGCTGGCTCGTCGTCGGGTGGCCGCCGCCCTCGCCGCGGACGGCCTCGTCGAGGTCGTCACCGCGCCGTTCGTCTCCCGAGCGACGCAGGACGCCTACCCCGGCATCGACGGCGGCCCGAGCGTCGTGCTCGCGAACGCCCTCGACAGCGAGCAGTCGCTGCTCCGTCGCAGCGGTCTGCCCGCACTCGTCGACGCCGCGCGCCGGAACGTGTCCCGTGGGCTCGTCGACGTCGCTCTGTACGAGACCTCGCGGGTGTTCCTGCCGACCACCGGCGTGGAGCTCGGCACCGAGACCGTCCCGGCGGGCGCCGCGCTGCCCGCCGCCGACACCCTGGCCGCGCTCGACGCCGCGCTCCCGCCCCAGCCGTTCCACCTCTCGGCCCTCCTCACGGGCAACCGCACGGTGAAGCAGCCGGGCGTGCAGCCGGAGCCGTACGGTGTCGCCGATGCGCTCGACGTGGCCCGCACGGTGGCGTGGGCGGTCGGCGTGGAGCTCCGCATCGCGCAGACGAGCCACCCGTCCCTGCACCCGGGGCGCGCGGCCTCGCTGCTCGTGGGCGACACCGTCGTCGGCGTCGCGGGTGAGCTCCTGCCCGTCCTCACCGAGGCCGCGGTGCTGCCGCGGGTGGTCGCCGTCGTCGAGCTCGACCTCGACGCGCTGATCGCCGCGGCACCGGACCTCGTGTCGGTCGCGCCGATCGTGTCGTACCCGGCCGCGACGCAGGACCTGTCCCTCGTGGTCGGCGTCGACGTGCCCGCGGGCGACGTCCTCGAGACCGTGCGCTCCGGCGCCGGCGAGCTGCTGGAGTATGCTCGGCTCGTGGACGACTACCGGGGCACGGGCGTGGACGAGGGACAGAAGTCCCTGACGTTCGCGCTGCGCTTCCGCGCCACGGACCGCACGCTGACCGCTGCCGAGGCCTCCGAGGCCCGTGACGGCGCCGTCCGACGTGCCGGCGAGCGATTCGGGGCGACCCTGCGCGACTGATCCACCGGATCAGCACCGCCCGGGGCCGCCGCCTCCGACTCTCTCGACGACCAGTCCGACCAAAGGTGGAACCCATGTCCGTATCCGTCGCCGTGGCGGGAGCCTCCGGCTACGCGGGCGGAGAGCTCCTGCGCGTGCTCGCCGCCCACCCGGAGTTCGACATCAGGACGGTGACCGCGCACAGCAACGCCGGTCAGCCGCTCGTCGCGACCCAGCCGCACCTGCGATCGCTGGCCCACATGACCCTGGTCGAGACGACGGCGGAGCACCTGCGCGGACACGACGTGGTCTTCCTCGCGCTGCCGCACGGGCAGTCCGGTGCGATCACGGCGGAGCTCGACGAGGACACCCTCGTCGTCGACTGCGGCGCGGACCACCGGCTGACGGACCCGGCGGCCTGGGACGCGTTCTACGGCGGCGCGTACCACGGCGCGTGGGCCTACGGCCTGCCGGAGCTGCTGCACGCCGCGCCGGCGCCCGGGACCGCGGAGGAGTGGCGGGACGTCGACGACATCGAGGGCCTCGGGCGGCAGCGCACCGAGCTCGCGGCGACGAAGCGGATCGCCGTCCCCGGGTGCAACGTCACCGCGGTGACGCTCGGCATCCAGCCCGGCGTCCAGGCCGGACTCGTCGAGACGGACGACCTCGTCGCGGTGCTGAGCGTCGGCCCGAGCGGTGCCGGCAAGAAGCTCGCGACCACGTACCTCGCATCGGAGATCATGGGATCCGCGAGCGCCTACGCGGTCGGCGGCACCCACCGGCACATCCCGGAGATCCAGCAGAACCTGGTGGCCGCCGGGGCCGGCGACGTCCGGATCTCGTTCACGCCCGTGCTGGTCCCGATGTCGCGCGGCATCCTGGCGACCACGACGGCGAGGCTGTCGCCCGGCGTGAGCGCCCGCGACGTCCGGCTCGCCTGGGAGCAGGCGTACGCCGACGAGCCGTTCGTGCACCTGCTGCCGGAGGGCGAGTTCCCGCGGACCGCGGACACCGTCGGCGCGAACACGGCGCTGGTCGGCATCGCCGTCGACGAGGCCGCCGGTCGCGTCGTCGCCGTGAGCGCCCTCGACAACCTGGCCAAGGGCACCGCCGGCGCGGCCGTGCAGTCGGCCAACATCGCCCTGGGCTTCCCCGAGACCCTCGGCCTCAGCGTGGACGGAGTCGCCCCGTGACCGACGTGACCTCGACGGACCAGGCCGGGACGGGCCTCCAGGGCGTGACCGCCGCTGCGGGCTTCCGCGCGGCCGGCGTGACCGCCGGACTCAAGGCGAGCGGGAAGCCCGACGTCGCCCTCGTCGTGAACGACGGGCCGGACGCAGCCGCAGCCGCGGTCTTCACGAGCAACCGCGCGCAGGCGCACCCGGTGATCTGGTCGCGCCAGGCAGTCGGCGACGGCGTCGCCCGGGCCGTCGTCCTCAACTCCGGTGGCGCGAACTGCTTCACCGGCCCGTTCGGGTTCCAGACCACCCACATGACCGCGGAGGCCGTCGGCGACGCACTCGGAATCGGCGCCGGCGACGTCGTCGTGTGCTCGACCGGCCTGATCGGCGTCGGTGACCAGACGTTCCGCGACGGCGTGCTCCGCGGGGTCGAACTGGCGAGTGCCGCGCTGTCGGCGGCCGGCGGCCCCGATGCCGCGACCGCGATCATGACGACGGACACGACGCCGAAGCAGTCGGTCGTCACCGAGGACGGCTGGACCGTCGGCGGGATGGCGAAGGGTGCGGGCATGCTCGCACCCGGGCTCGCCACGATGCTCGTCGTGATCACGACCGACGCCGTGCAGACCCCCAAGCAGCTCGACCAGGCGCTCCGCGCGGCGACCCGCGTCACGTTCGACCGGGTCGACTCGGACGGCTGCATGTCGACGAACGACACGGTGGTGCTGCTGTCCTCGGGCGCGAGCGGTGTGACACCGGAGGTCGGCGACTTCCAGGAGGCCCTGACCGCCGTCTGCGCGGACCTCGCCCGGCAGCTCCAGCAGGACGCCGAGGGTGCGAGCCACGACATCACCATCACGGTCACCGGCGCGGTCAGCGAGGACGAGGCCGTCACCGTCGGTCGCAGCGTGGCCCGCAACAACCTGTTCAAGGCCGCGGTGTTCGGCAACGACCCGAACTGGGGCCGGGTGCTCGCCGCGATCGGCACGACGGACGCCGAGTTCGACCCGTACGCGGTCGACGTCAGCATGAACGGGGTGCGCGTGTGCCACGCCGGTGCCCCCGACCGGCCGAGCGACGAGGTCGACCTGACCCCGCGCGACACCCACGTGCTCATCGAGCTGGGGGTAGGCACGCACGCGGCGACCATCCTCACGAACGACCTGACGCACGACTACGTCCACGAGAACAGCGCGTACTCCAGCTGATGAGCGACCTCACCAAGGAAGAAGAGCACGAGCTCGCCGCCGTCAAGGCCGCGACGCTCATCGAGTCCCTGCCGTGGTTGAAGCGGTTCACGGGCAAGACCGTGGTCGTCAAGTTCGGCGGCAACGCGATGGTGAACGACGACCTCAAGCGGGCGTTCGCCGAGGACATGGTCTACCTGCGCTACGCCGGTCTGCACCCGGTCGTCGTGCACGGCGGCGGTCCGCAGATCTCGGCGGCGCTCAAGGAGCAGGGCATCGAGTCCGAGTTCCGCGGCGGCTACCGGGTCACGACGACCGAGGCGATCACGGTGGTCCGTGACGTCCTGGCCGGCGAGGTCAACCGCGAGATCGTCGACCTGGTCAACGAGCACGGCGACGGTCTGGCCGTCGGGGTCTCCGGTGACGGCGGCTCGCTGTTCACCGGCGAGAAGAAGGGCGTCGTCGTCGACGGCGAGCACTTCGACCTCGGGCACGTCGGCGACATCACGCACGTCGACCCCTCGGGGGTCCTCGCCGCGATCGCTGCCGGTCGGATCCCGATCGTCTCGAGCATCGCGATCGACGACGCCCACCCGGACCAGGCGCTCAACGTCAACGCCGACGCGGCCGCGGGTGCCCTGGCGATCGCGCTGGGCGCCGCCAAGCTCCTCATGCTGACCGACGTCCCCGGGCTCTACCGCAACTGGCCGGACCGCGACTCGATCATCGACCTCATCGCGGTCGAGGAGCTGCGCGAGCTGCTCCCGACCCTCGAGTCCGGGATGATCCCGAAGATGACCGCGTGCCTCGACGCCGTGGTCGGCGGGGTCGGCGGCGCGACCATCATCGACGGCCGGATCCCGCACTCGATCCTGCTCGAGGTCTTCACCCTCCGGGGTGCGGGCACCGAGGTGATCCCGGACCCGAGCCGTCGCACGGAGAACCAGAACACCCACGCCGAGGTCGGACGCCGTGTCCCGGAGTCCGCAGCAGACCCGGGCCGGCACACCGCCGACACCACGAGCACCACGCAGAAGGGGAACGAGCAGTGAGCACCGAGACGCAGACCCAGACCTGGAACGACCGGTTCGGGGCGTCGCTCATGCGATCCCTGACACCGCCGAAGATCATGCTCGACCACGGCAAGGGGTGCCGCGTGTGGGACGTCGAGGGCAACGAGTACCTCGACTTCCTCGCCGGCATCGCCGTGAACTCGCTCGGCCACGCGCACCCGGCGCTCGTCGACGCCGTCGCGGACCAGGCCGCGAAGCTCGTCCACGTGTCGAACTACTTCGCGACACCGCCGCAGCTCGAGCTCGCCGAGCGGCTCAAGCGGATCACCGGGGCCGGTGCGGCCGGCCGCGTGTACTTCGGCAACTCGGGCGCCGAGGCGAACGAGGCGGCCTTCAAGCTCGCCCGTCTGAACAAGGGCGCCGACGGCCGCAAGACCCGCATCCTCGCGCTCAAGCAGGGCTTCCACGGCCGGACGATGGGCGCGCTCGCGCTCACCGGCAAGCCCGCGCTGCAGGAGGACTTCCTGCCGATGGTCCCCGGCGTCGAGCACATCGACTCGACGGTCGAGGCGCTCGAGGCCGCGATCGACGACACCGTCGCCGCGCTCATCGTCGAGCCGATCAAGGGCGAGGCCGGCGTCGTCGACCTGCCCGAGGGCTTCCTGCAGACCGCCCGACGGCTCACGGAGGAACACGGCGCGCTGTTCATCCTCGACGAGATCCAGACCGGTGTCGGTCGGACCGGCAACTGGTTCACGTTCCAGGGGCACGGCTTCACCCCCGACGCCGTCACGATCGCGAAGGGCATCGCCGGCGGCTTCCCGATCGGGGCACTCGTCACGTTCGGGTGGGCGTCGGAGCTGTTCTCGGCCGGGCAGCACGGATCGACGTTCGGTGGCAACCCGCTCGGCACCCGCGTCGCGAACGCGGTCCTCGAGGAGATCGAGCGCGCCGACCTCGTCGCCGGAGCGGCGACGAAGGGCGAGCGCATCCGTGCCGGCATCGCGGGGCTGGGATCGCCGCTGGTGCAGGAGGTGCGCGGCACGGGCCTGCTCGTGGGCGTCGGGCTCACCGCACCCGTCGGGCCCGCCGTCAACGCCGCCGCCCTCGGGCGCGGTCTCATCATCAACGCCCCGAACGAGTCGAGCCTGCGCATCGCGCCGCCGCTCATCGTGTCCGACGACGAGATCGACGAGTTCGTGTCGATCCTCGGCGAGAGCCTGGCCGCCGTGGCCGCCGAGCAGGGCACCCCCACCCAGGAGACCTCCGCATGACCCGCCACTTCCTCCGCGACGACGACCTCACCCAGGCCGAGCAGTCCGCGATCCTCGACCTGGCCGCGCAGGTGAAGGCCGACCGCTGGGGCGAGCAGCCCCTCGCCGGACCGCAGACCGTCGCGGTGATCTTCGACAAGTCGTCGACCCGTACCCGGGTGTCCTTCCACGTCGGCATCTCCGACCTCGGCGGCAGCCCGCTCGTCATCACGACGGCGAACAGCCAGCTCGGCGGCAAGGAGACCCCGTCCGACACCGCCCGCGTGCTCGAGCGCATGGTGTCGGCGATCGTCTGGCGCACCTACGCGCAGTCCGGGCTCGAGGAGATGGCCGCCGGCACGCGGGTCCCCGTCGTCAACGCGCTGTCCGACGACTTCCACCCCTGCCAGCTCCTCGCCGACCTGCTCACCATCCGCGAGCACCGCGGGACCCTGGCCGGCCAGACCGTCGCCTTCATCGGCGACGGTGCCAGCAACATGGCGCAGTCCTACCTGCTCGCCGGCGCGACGGCGGGCATGCACGTACGCGTGGCCGCTCCGGCGGCGTTCAGCCCGGACAGCCGGGTCGTCGCCGACGCCGAGCGTCGTGCCGCCGAGACGGGCGGCTCGGTCCTCGTCGTGACCGACCCGGTCGCGGCGGTCGCCGGAGCGGACGTCGTCGTCACCGACACGTGGGTGTCGATGGGCAAGGAGGACGAGAAGCAGTCGCGGCTCGACACCTTCGCCGGCTACCGCGTGGACGACGAGCTGATGGGCCACGCGGCGGCCGACGCGGTCTTCATGCACTGCCTGCCCGCCGACCGCGGGTACGAGGTCACAGCCGAGGTGATCGACGGACCGCGCAGCATCATCTGGGACGAGGCGGAGAACCGACTGCACGCGCAGAAGGCCCTGCTCGCCTGGCTCCTCGCGGCGAACGCCACGGGTGCGCCCGCGGCACCCGCCCCGCTCGCCGTCTGAGCGGACCGGGGACCCGACCGTGACCGACCGCATCGTGGTGGCCTGCTCCGCCGGCGTCGACCCGTCTGCCGCCGTCCGGCAGTTCGGTGTCGACCACGAGGTCCTGGCCCTCGTGGTCGACGTCGGCGGGCGGTCGCGCGAGGTCGACGCCGTCCGCCACCGTGCCCGCACGGCGGGTGCGGTGGACGCCATCGTCGTCGACGCCAAGGCCGAGTTCGCGGAGCAGTACGTCGTCGCGGCGGTCCGTGCGAACGCGGGTGACGGCGACCGGGTGCTCGTACCGGCACTCCGCCGCCCCCTCGTCGCGACCCACCTGGTACGCACCGCCCGGCAGCTCGGCGCGACCGCGGTCGCCCACGCCACCGTCGCCCCGGACGAGGTGGCCCTGGCCGCCGCGGTCGGCGGGCTCGACCCCGATCTCGACGTCGTCGCCGTGCCGACGAGCGCCGTCCCGTCCTCGGGGACCGAGCAGGACCTGTGGGGCCGACTCGTCACGACGTCGGCGGCGGACGACCCCTGGTCCGGTGCCGAAGCGGACGACTGGACGCGGTCGCAGGACCCGACCGACGCCCCCGACCCCGACGAGGTCGTGGTCACGTTCGAGCACGGTGTCCCGGTCGCCCTCGACGGCCAGCGCTTCCCGGTCCTGCGGCTGCTGCTCGAACTCGACGCCCTCGCCGGTCGGCACGGCGTCGGACGGCACGACGGGATCGACGACCTGCTCGACGGGCGGAAGGTCCGTCGCCTGGCGGAGAGCCCCGCCGCCACCACGCTCGTCGCCGCGCACCGCGACCTCGAGCGGCTCACCCTCGAGCGGGACGTGCTCCGCTGCAAGCGGTCCGTCGACCAGGAGTGGGCCGACCTCGTGCACGACGGGCGGTGGGGGAGCGGTCTCCGTCGCGCGCTCGACGCCTTCGTCGAGCAGTCCCAGGAGCACGTCTCCGGCGACGTCCGGCTCCGGCTCCACGGCGGGACCGCGACCGTGGTCGGGCGCCGGTCGGGCCAGAGCCTCTACGACTACGAACTCGCCGCCGCTCCGTCGGACGAGCCCGTGACCCTCGCCGCGGCGTGGGCCCGACCCGCCCGGATCGCCGCCCGGCGTGACCGCGCGAACTGACCGGGCTCCGAGACGACCGCCGCCAGCAGCACCCGCCACTCGACAGCCCGCGCCGATGCACCCGAACCGACCGACCCCGACACCACCACCAGGCAGGACGACATGACCGACGCGAACCAGCCCGCCAAGACCGACGCCACGAACACCGGCGCCCTCTGGGGTGGGCGCTTCGCCGACGGCCCCAGCGCCGAGCTGGCCGCGCTGTCCCGGTCGACGCACTTCGACTGGCAGCTCGCCCCGTACGACATCGCCGGATCGCGTGCGCACGCCCGGGCGCTGCACACGGCCGGGTACCTGACCGCGGACGAGCTCGACCGCATGCTCGGCGGCCTCGACCGGCTCGAGACCGCCCACGCCGACGGTTCGCTGCTCCCCGACGACGGCGACGAGGACGTCCACGGCGCCCTCGAACGCCTGCTCATCGCGGACCTCGGCTCCGAGCTCGGCGGCAAGCTCCGGGCGGGACGGAGCCGCAACGACCAGATCGCGACGCTCGGCCGCATGCACATGCTCGACCACGGTCGCCACGTCGGGCGGCTCGTCATCGACCTCGTCGACGCGATCTCCCAGCAGGCGAGCGAGCACCCGGCCGCGATCATGCCGGGCCGGACGCACCTGCAGCACGCCCAGCCCGTGCTCCTCGCGCACCACCTGCTCGCGCACGCGTGGCCGCTCGTCCGCGACCTCGAGCGGCTCCGCGACTGGGCCGACCGCGCGAGCGTCAGCCCGTACGGCGCCGGTGCCCTCGCGGGCAGCTCGCTGGGGCTCGACCCGACGGCGATCGCCCACGAACTCGGCTTCGCCCGGCCGGCCGACAACTCGATCGACGCCACCGCAGCCCGTGACGTCGTGGCCGAGTTCGCGTTCGTGCTGGCACAGGTCGGGATCGACGTGTCCCGCCTCGCCGAGGAGGTCATCCTCTGGAACACGAAGGAGTTCGGCTTCGTCCGCCTCCACGACGCGTTCTCGACCGGTTCGAGCATCATGCCGCAGAAGAAGAACCCCGACATCGCCGAGCTCGCCCGGGGCAAGTCCGGGCGTCTCGTCGGGAACCTCACGGGGCTCCTCACGACGCTGAAGGGGCTCCCGCTCGCGTACAACCGCGACCTCCAGGAGGACAAGGAGCCCGTCTTCGACTCGGTCGCACAGCTCGAGGTCCTGCTGCCCGCGTTCACCGGCATGGTCGCGACGCTGTCCTTCGACACCGACCGGATGGCCGAGCTCGCGCCGCAGGGCTTCTCGCTCGCCACCGACGTCGCCGAGTGGCTCGTCCGCCAGGGCGTGCCCTTCCGCGACGCGCACGAGATCTCGGGTGCGCTCGTCCGGCACTGCGAGGAACGCGGCATCGAGCTCGACGAGCCGACCGACGCCGAGTACCGCTCGGTGTCGGAGCACCTGACCCCCGAGGTCCGCGGTGTCCTGACGATCGAGGGCAGCGTCGCGTCCCGCGCCGGCGTCGGCGGCACTGCGCCCGACCGCGTCGCCGAGCAGCTCGCGTCCCTGACCCGTCGGGTGCACGACCTGGCCGCGGGGGCGCCCTTCACCCGATGACGTCCCCGCTCCGCGCGCTGCTCGAGCTGCCGGCACCGACCTCGGCGCCGGCCCTCCTCGGCGCGACGATCTCGGGTCGGGGCGTCACCCTCCGGATCACCGAGGTCGAGGCCTACTGGGGTCCGACCGACCCCGGCTCCCACGGGCACCGCGGCACGACCGAGCGGAACCGGCACCTGTTCGGTGCGCCCGGCACGCTGTACGCCTACCGCTCCTACGGGATCCACACGTGCGTCAACGTGGTCAGCGGCCCCGAGGGCACGTCGTCCGGGTCGCTCCTCCGGGCCGCGGAGGTCGTCGACGGCGTCGCGACCGCTCGGGCGCGCCGGGGCGACCGGCCTGCCGACGTCGCGCTCGCACGCGGTCCCGGCAACCTCGGGACCGCGCTCGGCGCGGTCCTCGGCACGGATGACGGCACGTCGGTGCTCGACGGGTCCGGTCCCTTCGTGCTCACCCTGGCACCCGGCCTGGAGGCGCGCATCACCGAGCACGGACCCGCTGCGGTCGCCGACGCGCTCCTGTCCGGACCGTCGGGGCCGGCCGACGGGCTCGGCCCGCGCATCGCGCGGGGACCGCGCACCGGCGTCGGCGGCATCGCCGGCGGCGTGTCGTTCCCCTGGCGCTTCTGGCTGGCGGGCGACCCGACGGTCTCGACCTACCGGCGTCACAAGGGTGCGGTCGACCGGTGAACCGGCACCGCGCCTCCCGGCCGGATCCCGGTGCGCCGCCGCACGCCGCTACGATCGTCGTGTGTCCAGCGCAACCGATCACGACGTCCTGACACGCCAGCGGAACGACCCCACCTTCGCCTCGGTGTGGGACGAACTGCGCTGGCGCGGTCTGGTGCACGTCTCCACCGACGAGACGGCGCTCAAGGAGGCCCTCGACGGCGAGCCGGTCACCTACTACTGCGGCTTCGACCCGACGGCCCCGTCCCTGCACTGCGGCAACCTGCTCCAGCTGCTCACGATGCGTCGGCTGCAGCTGGCCGGGCACAAGCCGCTCGCGCTCGTCGGCGGATCCACCGGGCTCATCGGTGACCCGCGCCCGACGGCCGAGCGCACCCTGAACACCCCGGAGACGGTGGCCGAGTGGGTCAGCCGGCTGCAGGCCCAGGTGTCACGCTTCCTCAGCCCGGAGGGCGACAACGGGGTGCGGCTGGTGAACAACCTCGACTGGACGTCGCCGCTGTCCGCGATCGACTTCCTCCGCGACATCGGCAAGTACTTCCGCGTCGGCACGATGCTGAAGAAGGACGCGGTCGCGGCGCGCCTGAACTCGGACGCGGGCATCAGCTACACCGAGTTCAGCTACCAGATCCTGCAGGGACTCGACTACCGCGAGCTCTTCCGGCAGTACGGCTGCACGCTGCAGACCGGTGGATCCGACCAGTGGGGCAACCTGACCTCGGGCACGGAGCTGATCCGACGCTCCGAGGGTGCATCGGTGCACGCGATCGGGACGCCCCTCATCACGAACTCGGACGGCACGAAGTTCGGCAAGAGCGAGGGCAACGCCATCTGGCTCGACCCGGAGATGACGTCCCCGTACGCCTTCTACCAGTTCTGGCTCAACACCTCGGACGCCGACGTGATCGCCCGGCTGCGGGAGTTCACCTTCCTGTCCCGCGAGGAGATCGAGCGGCTCGAGCGTGCCGTGGCCGAGGAACCCTTCCGTCGCGAGGCCCAGCGGACCCTGGCCCACGACGTGACCGCGACCGTGCACGGCGCGGCCGCCACCCGCGCGGCGATCGACGCCGCGGCCGCGCTGTTCGGCAACGGCGACCTCGGTGCCCTCGACGCCGACACCCTCCGGTCCGCCATCGCCGAGCTGCCCGGATCGGTGAGCCTCGGGGGGGATGCCGACGTCGCTCGTGCACTCGTCGAGACCGGACTCGTGAAGTCGCTGGGCGAGGCCCGGCGCGCAGTCGACCAGGGCGGGGTCTCCGTGAACAACGTCCGCGTCGAGGAAGGCACCGCGCTGCTCGCCGACCTCGCGCTCCCCGGTGGCATCGTGGTGCTCCGACGCGGGAAGAAGACCCTCGCCGGCGTCACCCTGGTCTGACACCGGATCCCGCACACCACTCGTGCCCGCTCGCCCGTCCCCGGGGGAGCGGGCACGAGTCGTTCTCCGCCGTGTTGCACAACGCGACACGCCCGGGAGGCGGGGCAGTTGGCGCTCCCCGGGATCGCTGCGTAGAGTTCTTACTCGTCACCCCAAAGGTGCGGCGGAGCGGCTGGAGCGAAAGCCCAGAGCACGCCGGCCCTCAAGCGGGACCATCCTCCACCGGAGTTCAGATCAGGCCTTGTGCTCGATCGCTTCGACGCTTAGGATGACTACTCCACCGGCCCTCTCCCCTCGGGATGAGCCACAGGACCTCGGTCCGACGCGTTGCCGGTGGTAGCCAAGAACGAATGCCCCTCTGGCGGAGCTCCTGATGGAGCCGAGTGGGGGGTGCGTCTGGTCCTTGAGAACTCAACAGCGTGCACATTGTCAATGCCAATTTATTGACCCCGTTGCCTTCACTTGTGGAGGTACGGAGACAATTCCTTTTGGATTGAATTGATTGTCAGTAGACAGTCTTTACAGTCAGTTTCAACTCGGTTCGACGCTTTCGGGTGTCGGATCTGTAATTTTTTTACGGAGAGTTTGATCCTGGCTCAGGACGAACGCTGGCGGCGTGCTTAAC
>NZ_CAJCKG010000053.1:0-17967 GCF_903970945.1 Curtobacterium sp. ME26 | reverse complement strand
CACGTGTTACTCACCCGTTCGCCACTAATCACAGGAGCAAGCTCCTGATCATCGTTCGACTTGCATGTGTTAAGCACGCCGCCAGCGTTCGTCCTGAGCCAGGATCAAACTCTCCGTAAAAAAATACAACCAACACCGAAGTGTCAGCGAGTTGATTCTGACTGTTGACTGTCTACTGACAATCTTCAATCCAAAAGGAATTGTCTCCGTACCTCCACAAGTGAAGGCAACGGGGTCAATAAATTGGCATTGACAATGTGCACGCTGTTGAGTTCTCAAGGACCAGACGCACCCCCCACTCGACTCCATCAGGAGCTCCGCCAGAGGGGCTTGGTGTCTCGACACCACGAGACCGAACCATCCGGTTCACTGTCGTGGTGGGATTCGTTGCCGAGCGGGACCCCGTCCGGACTGCATCCCCAGGTCTTCGACCCGGTGACCGTCTCGGCCGTTCCGTTCTCCGCCTCAGCGGCAACGAGTGATTACTCTACACACGGCCCGGGGACTCGGCCAACCGGTCCGACACCCGGGCGTGTCGCAACGGTTCGGTCGGCAGTGGACCGACGACGAACGGCCCGCTCCCCTGCTGGGGAACGGGCCGTTCGGCACGACTGCACGCGGTCAGTGTCGGGCGATGACCGGGTTCTTGAGCGAGCCGATCCCCTCGATGAGGACCTCGACGACCTCCCCGTCACGGATCTGGCCGACGCCGGCCGGGGTCCCGGTCAGGATGACGTCGCCCGGCAGCAGGGTCCAGATCGAGGACACGAACTCGACGAGCGTCGGGATGTCGTGCACCATCTCGCTCGTCGACGCCGCCTGGCGGAGTTCGCCGTCGACGCGGGTCTCGAGTCGTATGTCCGACGGGTCGATCTCGGTCTCGATGACCGGGCCGAGCGGGCAGAACGTGTCGAAGCCCTTCGCCCGGGTCCACTGCCCGTCGCGGGCCTGCAGGTCGCGGGCCGTCACGTCGTTCGCGATCGTGTACCCGAGGACGACGCTGGCGAAGTCCTCCCGGCGCACGTTCTTGGCGAGCGACCCGATCACGATGGCGAGTTCGCCCTCGTGGTCGACGCGGCCGACGTCGGCCGGGAGGCGGACGGGTTCGTCCGGGCCGATCACCGAGGTGTTCGGCTTGAGGAACACGACCGGGTCGTCACCGGAGCGCTCGTCCATCTCCGACGCGTGCTCGGCGTAGTTGAGCCCCACGCCGATCACCTTCGACCGCGGGATCACCGGCGCGAGGAGCTTGGCGTCGGCGAGCGGCACCCGCTCCCCCGTCGTCTCGAACCCCTGGTACATCGGGTCCCCCGCGAGCACGACCAGGTCGCGCTCGTCGAGGATGCCGTACCGCGGGTCTTCACCCGTGCTGCTGAACCGTGCGATCTTCACCGTTCGACCCTACCGATCCCGCGCTCAGGCCGGGTCGGTCAGCTGCGTCATCCACCCGTGCGGGTCGGGACGGCGGCCGTACTGGATGTCGGTGAGTTCCTCGCGGAGGGACATCGTGAGCTCCCCGGCGCCGGCGGTCGGCAGGGTGATGGCGAACCCCTCGCCGCGCAGCTCGGCGATCGGCGTGACGACCGCGGCCGTCCCGCACGCGAACGCCTCGGTGATCGATCCGTCGGCCACGCCGTCACGCCACTCGTCGAGCGTGACGCGGCGGCGCTCGACCCGGAGCCCGCGGTCCTCGGCGAGCTGGAGGATCGAGTCGCGGGTGATGCCCTCGAGGATCGACTCGGAGTCGGGGGTGACGAGCGTGCCGTCGGCCTTGACGAGCACGACGTTCATGCCGCCGAGCTCCTCGAGGTACCGGCCCTCCTCGGAGTCGAGGAACATGACCTGCTGGCAGCCGTGCTCGTACGCCTCCTGCTGCGGGAGCAGCGACGCGGCGTAGTTGCCGCCGGTCTTCGCCGCACCGGTCCCACCACGGGCGGCACGGGCGTAGTGGGTCGACAGCCAGATCGACACGGGCTGCGGACCCGACGTGAAGTACGCGCCCGCCGGGCTCGCGATGCAGTGGTACGCGACCGCCTGCGCCGCGCGCACGCCGAGGAAGGACTCGGTCGCGATCATGAACGGGCGGAGGTAGAGGCTCGTCTCGGGCGCCGACGGCACCCAGTCGACGTCGGTCCGCACGAGCTGCCGGATCGACTCGACGAAGACCTCGACCGGGAGCTCGGGCAGCGCGAGCCGGCGCGCCGAGCGCTGGAAGCGACGGGCGTTGGCGTCCGGACGGAAGGACCAGACCGAGCCGTCGGCGTGCCGGTAGGCCTTCAGTCCCTCGAAGATCTCCTGCGCGTAGTGGAACACGCTCGCGCTCGGGTCGAGCGAGAGCGGTCCGTAGGCGTGGACCGCGGCGTCGTGCCAGCCCCCGTCGAGCGTCCACTCGACCGTGGCCATGTGGTCGGTGAAGTGCTTGCCGAAGCCGGGGCCGGCGAGGATCTCCTCGCGCTCGGCGGCCGCACGGCGCTCGGGCGACGGGGTGGACGCGAACTCGAGGGCGAAGTCGCCGGTGCCGGCGGTGTCGGGGCTCGTGGTGTCGTTGCTCGCAGTGTCGTTGCTCATCGGGGAAGGCTCCTGTCAGGCGGTGGTGGTGCGTGCTGCGGCCGCGGCGGCGATCGCGTCGCCGACCTCGGCCGTGCTGCGCGGCGTGGTGCCCCGGCTCGCGAGGTCCGCCTCGACCGCCTGCGTCACGGCCGCCGCCAGGTCCGCACGACCGAGGTGGTCGAGCAGCAGGGCGACGGACAGGACGGCTGCGGTCGGGTCGGCGACCTGCTGGCCCGCGATGTCCGGCGCGGAACCGTGCACCGGCTCGAACATGCTGGGGAAGGTGCCGTCGGGGTTGATGTTCCCTGACGCCGCCAGACCGATGCCGCCGCTGATCGCGCCGGCGAGGTCGGTGATGATGTCGCCGAAGAGGTTGTCGGTGACGATGACGTCGAACCGTCCGGGCTCGCGCACCATGTGGATGGTGACCGCGTCGACGTGCTGGTAGTCGACGGTGACGTCCGGGTGCTCCTCGGCGACCGCCGCGACGGTCCGCTGCCAGAGGGCGCCGGCGTTGACCAGGACGTTGCTCTTGTGCACCAGCGTGAGGTGCTTCCGGGGACGACGCGACGCGAGGTCGAACGCGTACCGCACGACCCGCTCCACGCCGTGCGCCGTGTTGATCGACACCTCGGTCGCGATCTCGTGCGGGGTGCCCACCCGGATCGCGCCGCCGTTGCCGACGTACGGGCCCTCCGTGCCCTCCCGGACGACGACGAAGTCGACCTCGCCCGGGTCCGCGAGGGGGCTCGCCACCGACGAGTACACCGTCGTCGGCCGGAGGTTCACGTAGTGGTCGAACGCGAAGCGCAGCTTCAGCAGGAGCCCGCGCTCGATGATCCCGCCGGCGAGCCGGGGGTCGCGCGGGTCACCGCCGACGGCGCCGAGCAGGACGGCGTCGTGCTCGGCGACGGCCGCCATGTCGTCGTCGGTGAGGATGTCCCCGGTCTCCAGGTACCGCGCGGCACCGAGCGAGAACGCGGTCTCCTCGACGACGAGGTCCGCCGGGAGGACCGCGTGCAGCACCTTGAGCGCCTCGTCCACGACCTCCGGGCCGATGCCGTCGCCGCGGATCACCGCGAGCTTGATCGTCTGCGCCACGTCCGTCACTCCCCTACAGCGTGATGTCGATCTCGCGGAGCGAGGTCGCGTCGATGGTGGAGCGGACGTGCTCGAGGATCTCGGCGGGCACGGGCGAGTCGACCGTCAGGACGCTGAGCGCCTGGCCGCCGGCCTCACGCCGCGAGATCTGCATGGCGGCGATGTTGATGCCGGCCTCGCCGAACTCCTTGCCGTAGACCGCCACGATGCCGGGGCGGTCGGTGTAGACCATCACGACGTGGTGCGCGTCGAGGGCGACCTCGACGTCGTGGCCGTTGATCTCGACGAGCTTCTCGACCTGCTTCGCGCCGGTGAGCGTGCCGGACACGCTGATCGCCGGACCGTCGGACTGTGCACCGCGGATGGTGAGCAGGTTGCGGTACTCGGGGCTCTCCCCGTCGGTGATGAGCCGGACGGTCACCCCGCGCTGCTCGGCGATGAGCGGCGCGTTGACGTAGGACACCTGGTCGCTGACGACGTCGGTGAACACGCCCTTGAGCGCCGCGAGCTTCAGGACGCTGACGTCGTACTGCGCGAGCTCGCCGTGCACCTCGACGTCGATGCTCGTGACCGGGGAGGTCGCGAGCCCGGTGAAGACCTGGCCGAGCTTCTCCATGAGCGGGATGCCCGGGCGGACGTACGGGTCGATGACGCCGCCCGCGACGTTGACGGCGTCCGGCACGAGCTCGCCGCCGAGGGCGAGCCGGACCGACTTCGCGACCGAGACGCCGGCCTTCTCCTGCGCCTCGTCCGTCGAGGCGCCGAGGTGCGGCGTCACGACGACGTTCGGCAGCGCCACCAGGGGCGAGTCCTTCGGCGGCTCGGACACGAAGACGTCGAGGCCGGCACCGGCGATCGCACCCGAGGTGAGCGCACGGTGCAGCGCGTCCTCGTCGATCAGGCCGCCACGGGCGACGTTCACGACGAACGCGGTCGGCTTCATCAGCGCGAACTGCTCGTCGGAGATCATGCCCACCGTCTCCGGCGTCTTCGGCATGTGGATGGTGGTGAAGTCCGCTCGGCGGAGGAGGTCCTCGAGCGAGACGAGCTCGACGCCGAGCTGCTGCGCGCGGGCGGTGGTGACGTACGGGTCGTACGCGATGACCGAGACCCCGAAGGCCTGCAGCCGCTGCGTGATGAGCGCGCCGATCCGGCCGAGGCCGATGATGCCGACGGTCTTCTCGTACAGCTCGACGCCCGTGTAGGACGACCGCTTCCAGGCACCGGCGGCGAGCGACGCGTGCGCGGCCGGGATGTGCCGTGCGAGCGAGAGGATGTGCCCGACGGTGAGCTCGGCGGCGGAGATGATGTTCGACGTCGGCGCGTTCACGACCATGACACCGGCGGTCGTGGCCGCCTTGATGTCGACGTTGTCGAGACCGACACCCGCACGGGCGACGACCTTGAGCTGCGGCGCGGCGGCGATCGCCTCGGCGTCGATCCTGGTGGCGGAACGCACCAGCACGGCGTGCGCGTCGGCGAGGGAGGCCAGGAGGGCGGGTCGGTCGGTGCCGTCCACGTTCCGGATCTCGAAGTCGGGCCCGAGGGCGTCGACGGTGGCGGGCGAGAGTTCTTCGGCGATCAGGACGACCGGCTTCGGCACAGCTGCTGTTCCTCACACGAGACGGGCGGTGTCCGTCCATCGTATCGACGCGACGGCACCGTTACGACCGGACCATCGGTCCCGCACGGGACCACACGACGGACGGGAGGCGCGTGGCGGGCCCGCCACGCGCCTCCCGTCCGTCGACCCGTCCGGTGTGGTCGCGTCAGAAGTCGAGCAGACGCGGGACGAAGAGCTGCAGGTCCAGCCACAGCGCGCCCGCCGCCGCGAACGCGACCACGAAGATGCCGACGGTCACCGCGAGCCGCGACCGCCGCGTCGCCCAGAGGGCGATCGCGAAGGCGACCGGCGCGATGGCGATGTCGAGGACGAGCCAGACCCACGGCGTGCTGCGCTGCAGCGAGTCGCCGCCGGAGGTCGTCTCGAGGAAGGTGTTGAACGCGCGCACCGACTGCGAGACGGTGACGAGGTTGCCGACGCTCTGCACCGTCATGTAGGTGAACAGCGCACCGAAGACGATCCAGACGACGACCCGGCCGACCAGCGGCGACGGGGTCCGGCGTGCGGCCGGCGTCGCCGCGGTCACCCGAAGCTCCTCGTCATGAGGAACGGCCAGGGGAAGAGCACGAGGGCGCCGAGCAGCATCCAGAGCAGACGGGTACGGGTCCGGCGGCCGCGGCCGGCCCAGAGCACGACCGAGAACCAGAGCGCGGGCGCGACGATCGCCAGGAAGCGCAGCACCTCGACGAAGACGGTGAGCACGGTGTCGACGTCGGCGACGTACGCGGTGGAGGCGGTCAGGAGCCAGGCCACCGTGTACAGGAGGTAGAGACCGCCGAACACGCCGAAGCCGACGAGAGCACCCGAGGTCTCCGGCGTCTCGGGGTCGCGCCCGCCGCGCTCGCGGACGACGACCGGGTTGTGGGCCGCGTCGACGTGGGTCGCGTCGTCGGCGTCGCCCCAGGCGAGGGCTTCCTCGTCGTCGTGGTCGACGGACCCGTCCGGTGGGGATGCTGCCGTGGTCATGCCGTCGATTCTACGAGGGACCCGTGACGGCGGGCACCACTGTCGGCGTCCGTCAGACGTCGGCCGCCTGCGTCTCGAGCACCTCGGCGACCACGTCGCGGACCGCCGGGAACAGCGGGTGGCTCTCCATGAGGCCGGTCAGGATCTCGGTCAACGCGTGCGCGGTGGCTCCGGAGCGCAGCAGCGCGTGCAGCTCGATCGACTCGGGGTCGTTCTCGTCGTCGAAGGCCAGGGCGACCCGCACGGCGCCGAGCAGGTGCTCGACCGGCATGCCCCGTTCGGCGAGCTGTGACGCCGGACCGATGAAGCGCTCGCGGCGACCGAGCTTCCGCAGCGGGTTGCGGCCGACCCGCACGGTCGTGTCGGGCAGCAGCGGGTTCGCGATGCGGGTCAGGTTCGCCGCGACGTAGCGGGCGTGCTCGGCCGGGTCGAAGCCGTGCTTGGCGACGAGGAGCGCGGTGGTCTCGGCCAGGACGCCGTCGACCTCGGCGCGGACCTCGCGGTCCTCCAGGGCCTCGCGGATGAGCCGGATGCCCCGGACCGTGCCGTGGTAGGCGGCGGTCGCGTGCGCGGTGTTCACCGTGTAGAGCTTTCGCTCGACGAACGGCTGCAGGTCGTCGACCCAGGTCACGCCGTCGATCTGCGGCGGCTCGGCGTCGGAGTCAGCGAACGGCGTGCGCTCGATGACCCACTCGTAGAAGGGCTCGAGCACGACGTCGAGCCCGCCGGACTGGCCGAGCACCCCGGACTGGTCCGGCACGATGCGGTCGATCGCGCAGTTCGCGAAGACCGCCGCGACGTCGCGGTCCTCGAGGATCGGTGCGCGACGGATGCTCGCGTGGAGCGAGTCGGTCGCGTTGAAGGCGTTCTCGCAGGCGACGATCGTGACGTCGCCGCGGTCGAGCGGACGGGCGGCGAGGCCCTCGGCGATGACCGGGGCGACGAGCGGGAGCGTCCGGGCACCGACCGCCGTCGTGACGACGTCCGCCTCGGCGATGGCCTGGACGACGCGCTCCCGGTCGGTCTTGCTGCTCAGCGCGTGGAAGCCGTGCACCAGGTGCTCGACGGGCTGCTCGCCGACCTCGTGCACGACGAAGCGACCGGCTTCCTCGAGCGCCGAGACCACGCGGTCGTCGACGTCGACGAAGGTGAGCTCGTAGCCGCTCGCGACCAGGAACTGACCCACGAACCCGCGCCCGATCTTGCCGGCGCCGATGTGGACCGCTCGCTTCGTCACCGCCATCCGACGATCCTCCCACGACGGAGGACCCGGTCGTGACCACCGCTCGTCATCCCCGCGGTCGAGGTGACGGCACGGGACGCCGGGCGAGCGGAGATCAGTGCGGAGGGGACGCCGGAGTCGGGCCGGGCGCCGGCGCTGGAGCAGGAGGGGTACAGGTGCATGTCGTTCGGGTCACATCGCGAGGCGGCGGTGCGTCCGCACCGCCGCCTCGTCGTCGAGTGGTCGTTGCGCAGACTACCGCGCGGCCGAGCCGTCCACGTAGTCGGCGTCGTTCGACTTCCACGCGAACAGCGCGCGGAGCTCGCGACCGGTGGCCTCGATCGGGTGGCCCTCGCCCTTCGCGCGGAGCTCCTTGAACTCCGGGGCACCGGCGTCCTGGTCCTCGATGAAGCGCTTCGCGAAGGTGCCGTCCTGGATGTCGGACAGGACCGCCTTCATGTTCTCCTTGACCTCGGGCGAGATCACGCGCGGGCCGGAGACGTAGTCACCGAACTCGGCGGTGTCGGAGATCGACCAGCGCTGCTTCGTGAGGCCGCCCTCCCAGATGAGGTCGACGATGAGCTTGAGCTCGTGCAGGACCTCGAAGTAGGCGATCTGCGGCTGGTAGCCCGCCTCGACGAGGGTCTCGAAGCCGTACTGGATCAGCTGCGAGGTGCCACCGCAGAGGACGGCCTGCTCGCCGAACAGGTCGGTCTCGGTCTCCTCGGTGAAGGTCGTCTTGATGCCGCCGGAGCGCAGGCCGCCGATGGCCTTCGAGTACGACCACGCGAGGTCCCAGGCGCTGCCGGAGGCGTCGACCTCGACCGCGACGATGACGGGGACGCCACGGCCGGCCTCGTACTCGCGACGGACGGTGTGGCCCGGGCCCTTCGGCGCGACGAGCGACACGTCGACGCCCTCGGGCGCCTGGATGTAGCCGTAGCGGATGTTGAAGCCGTGGCCGAAGACGAGCGTCGCGCCCGGCTTGAGGTTCGGCTCGATGTCGTCCTTGTAGACGATCCGCTGCACCTGGTCCGGCGCGAGGATGACGACGACGTCGGCCCACGCGGTGGCGTCGGCCGGGGTGTGCACCTCGAAGCCTGCCTCTTCCGCCTTCTGACGGCTCTTCGAGCCCTCCTGGAGGCCGATCTTGACCTCGACGCCGGAGTCGCGGAGGTTGAGGGCGTGGGCGTGGCCCTGCGAGCCGTAGCCGATGACGGCGACCTTCTTGCCCTGGATGAGCGTCAGGTCGGCGTCGGCGTCGTACACGATGTCAGTCACGAGGGTGTGTCTCCTTGGTTCCGGTGGTTGTCTGGGGCGTGCTCAGCGCACGCGGTCGGTGATGCTCTTGGGTCCGCGGCCCATGCCGAGCAGGCCCGCACGGGCGAGCTCCTTGACGCCGTAGGGCTCGAGCACCCGGAGGATCGCCTGGATCTTGCCCGGGTCGCCCGTCACCTCGACGATGAGCGAGTCGGTCGCCACGTCGACGACCTGCGCACGGAAGAGGTTCACGGCCTCGAGCACGGCCGAGCGGGTCTGGTTGTCGACGCGGACCTTCACGAGCATGTGCTCGCGCTGCACGGACTGCGAGAAGTCGAGCTCGACGATCTTGATCACGTTGACGAGCTTGTTGAGCTGCTTCGTCACCTGCTCCAACGGCAGGTCCTCGACGTCGACGACGACCGTGATCCGGGACAGGCCCTCGACCTCGGTGCCGCCGACGGCGAGCGACTCGATGTTGAAGCCGCGACGGGCGAACAGTCCGGCGACGCGCGTCAGCAGACCCGGCTTGTCCTCGACGAGCAGGGAGAGGACGTGGCTCATGCGGGGTCTCCGGTCATGTCGGCGTCCTCGACGTCCCAGCTGGGCGCGTGGTCGCGGGCGTACTCGATCGAGGAGTTGCCGACCCCCTGCGGGACCATCGGCCACACCATCGAGTCGCGGCTCACGACGAAGTCGATCACCACGGGGCGGTCGTTCGTCTCGAGGGCGAGCTTGATCGCGTCGTCGACCTGGTCGGCGCGCTCGACGCGGATGCCGAGGGCACCGTACGCGTCGGCGAGCTTCACGAAGTCCGGCACGCGACGGCTCTGGTGCCCCGTCTCGAGGTCGGTGAACGAGTGGCGGCCGTCGTAGAACAGGGTCTGCCACTGCCGCACCATGCCGAGCGACGAGTTGTTGATGATCGCGACCTTGATCGGGATGTCGTTGATGACGCAGGTCGCGAGCTCCTGGTTCGTCATCTGGAAGCAGCCGTCGCCGTCGATCGCCCACACCACGCGGTCCGGCTGGGCGACCTTCGCGCCCATCGCCGCGGGCACCGAGTAGCCCATGGTCCCGGCACCGCCGGAATTGAGCCACGCGTTCGGCCGCTCGTACCGGATGAACTGCGCGGACCACATCTGGTGCTGGCCGACGCCCGAGGCGTAGACGCCCTCGGGACCGGTCAGCTCGCCGATGCGGCGGATGATCGCCTGCGGCGCGAGCAGCCCGTCGGTCGGCTCGGCGTACCCGAGCGGGAAGTCCTCGCGGAGCTGGTCGAGCTTCGCCCACCAGGCGCTCGTGTCGGCGCGCTGGTCCGCCGGCACGTCGTCCCAGGCGTCGAGCAGGTCGACGAGGACCTCGCGGGCGTCGCCCACGATCGGGACGTCGGCGTAGCGGATCTTCGAGATCTCCGCTGGGTCGATGTCCACGTGCACGACCTTGGCGCCGGGCGCGAACTCGTCGGCCTTGCCGGTCACGCGGTCGTCGAACCGGGCACCGAGGGCGATGATGAGGTCGCTGTCCTGCAGCCCGAGGACCGCGGGCACCGTGCCGTGCATGCCCGGCATGCCGAGGTGCTGCTGGTGCGAGTCCGGGAAGGCCCCGCGCGCCATCAGGGTCGTGACCACCGGGGCCCCGGTGGCCTCGGCGAAGCGCAGGAGCTCGGCGGACGCGCCGGAGCGGACCACGCCGCCGCCGACGTACAGCACCGGACGCTCGGCGTCCGCCAGCAGCTGTGCCGCCGCGGTGATCTGCTTGCCGTGCGCCTTCGTGACCGGCCGGTAGCCGGGCAGGTCGATCTTCGGCGGCCAGACGTAGGGCGCCGACTTCTGCTGGGCGTCCTTCGTGATGTCGACGAGCACCGGACCCGGACGCCCCGTCGTCGCGATCTGGTGGGCGGCCGCGAGGGTCGCCGGGATGTCGGCCGGGTCGGTCACGAGGAACGAGTGCTTCGTGATCGGCATCGTGATGCCGACGATGTCGGCCTCCTGGAAGGCGTCCGTCCCCATCAGGGTCGAGAACACCTGCCCGGTGATGGCGATGAACGGCACCGAGTCCATGTACGCGTCGGCGATCGCGGTGACGAGGTTCGTCGCCCCCGGACCGGACGTGGCGATGGCGACGCCGACCTTGCCGGACGACGAGGCGTAGCCCTCGGCGGCGTGGCCGGCGCCCTGCTCGTGGCGCACGAGGACGTGGCGGATGGTCGTGGACGCCATGAGCTCGTCGTAGAACGGGATGATGGCGCCGCCGGGCAGGCCGAAGACGTCGGTGATCCCGAGGTGCTCGAGCGTCCGGAGGACGGCTCCCGAGCCGGTCAGGATCTCCGGCGACCGGCGTGCACCGGCGGCCGCGGACAGCGGAGTGGCTTCCGTGGGCATGAGGTGTTCCTTGCCTGGAGGGATGGCGGTTCGAACGTGTCGACGCTAGCCCGTGACCGCGCCCTTGGCGGCGGACTGGACGAGCTTCGCGAACTTCGCGAGGACTCCGCGGGTGTAGCGCGGGGGCAGCGGGGCCCAGCCTGCTCGGCGGGCCTCCAGCTCGGCGTCGTCGACCAGTAGGTCGAGCGAGCGAGCCGCGATGTCGACACGGATGCGGTCGCCATCGCGCACGAATGCCACTGGACCTGCGTCCACGGCTTCCGGTGCGATGTGGCCGATGCACAGGCCGGTTGTGCCGCCTGAGAATCGCCCGTCCGTCAAGAGTAGTACATCCTTGCCGAGGCCCGCGCCCTTGATGGCCGCCGTGATGGCGAGCATCTCGCGCATGCCGGGGCCGCCCTTCGGACCCTCGTAGCGGATGACCACCACGTCGCCCTTCTGGATCTGACCCTCGGTGAGGGCGTCCATGGCGGCACGCTCGCGGTCGAACACCCGCGCGGGGCCCTCGAACACGGCGGCGTCGAAGCCGGCGGTCTTCACGACGGCACCGTCGGGCGCGAAGGAGCCCTTGAGGATCGTCAGCCCACCGGTCTCGTGGATCGGGTTGTCGAGCTTCCGGAAGACCTCGCCGTCGAGCTCCGGCGGGTCGATCTCGGCCAGGTTCTCGGCGAGGGTCTTGCCGGTGACGGTCATCACGTCGCCGTGCAGCAGGCCGGCCTCGAGCAGCGCCTTCATGATCACCGGGATGCCGCCGTTGCGGTCGACGTCGACCATGACGTACTTGCCGAACGGCTTCATGTCGGCCAGGTGCGGCACCTTCGAGCCGATCCTGTTGAAGTCGTCGAGGCTCAGCTCGACCTCGGCCTCGTGCGCGATCGCGAGGAGGTGCAGGACGACGTTGGTCGAGCCTCCGAGCGCCATCGCGACGGCGATGGCGTTCTCGAACGCCTCCTTCGTCAGGATCTGCCGGGCGGTGAGGCCGAGACGCAGCATGTTCACCACGGCCTCGCCGGAGCGGCGCGCGTAGTAGTCACGACGACGGTCGGCGCTCGGCGGGGCGGCGGAGCCCGGCAGCGACATGCCGAGGGCCTCGGCGACGCTCGCCATGGTGTTCGCCGTGTACATCCCGCCGCAGGCGCCCTCGCCCGGGACGATCGCGCACTCGATCTCCTTGAGCTCGGCCTCGGTCATCGTGCCGGCCTTGCACGCCCCGACGCCCTCGAAGGAGTCGATGATCGTGACCTCCTTGAAGGAGCCGTCGGCCTGCTTCACGTAGCCCGGCATGACCGACCCCGCGTAGAGGAAGACGCTCGCGAGGTCGAGGCGCGCCGCGGCCATGAGCATGCCCGGCAGCGACTTGTCGCAGCCGGCGAGCAGGACGGTGCCGTCCAGGCGCTCGGCGTTCACGACGGTCTCGACGCTGTCGGCGATGACCTCGCGCGAGACCAGCGAGAAGTGCATGCCCTCGTGGCCCATCGAGATGCCGTCGGAGACGGAGATGGTGCCGAACTGCAGCGGGTACCCGCCGCCGGAGTGCACGCCCTCCTTCGCGCCCTGCGCGAGGCGGTCGAGCGAGAGGTTGCAGGGGGTGATCTCGTTCCAGGAGGACGCGATCCCGATCTGCGGCTTGTCCCAGTCTGCGTCGCCCATGCCGACGGCCCGGAGCATGCCACGCGAGGTGGTCGCTTCGATCCCGTCGGTGACGACCCGGCTGCGCGGCTTCACGTCGATGTCAGGCATGGAGGCAGTCTAGGACCAGTTGGGATACCAGCCGTGCACCCCCGCGCTCCGCGCGCTCCCGCTCGGACGGGAGGCGCGGGGCCGGGTCGTCAGCGCGTGGCGCGCAGACGCGCGAGCTGCTTCAGGACGTCGGTGAGGGCCGCCGGGTCCGTGACTCGGTGACCGGCGAGCGTGTCGCCCTCCCCCACCTTCACGCCGACGTCGCCGTCGCGGAGCACGCGGAAGGCGTCCTCGTCCGTCACGTCGTCGCCGGCGAAGAACACCGCGTCCGCACCGCGGAGCTCGCGGAGTCGGTCGACGGCGTCGCCCTTCGTGACGTGCCGCACGGCGAACTCGAGGATGTCCTTGCCGCCGCGTTCGAGCACGTCGGGGTCGGCCTCGCGCGCCGCCGCGTGTGCGGCCGCGTTCGCCGCAGCCGCGTCCTCCGGGCTCGCCCGGCGGGTGTGGACGCCGTGCCCGGCGGGCTTGTGCTCGATCACCACGTCGGGGAAGCGGGTGCCGACCTCGTCCAGCGCGGCGCCGACACGGGCGACCCGGGCGAGCTCCTCCTCGCTCAGGGCGGCTTCGTCGTGGCCGTCGACGCGCCACTCGACGCCGTGCGAGCCGACGAGCGCCATCCCGTCGGGCGCGTACGACACCCGTGCGAGGCCCTCGAGCGGTCGGCCGGAGACCAGGACGACCTCGGTGTCGGCGGCGCGCTGCAGCGTGAGGACGGCCGCCCACGAGCCCGGGAGCGCGCCGACCTGCGCGGGGTCGTCGGCGAAGGGGGCGAGCGTGCCGTCGAAGTCGAGGGCGACGAGCAGTCGCGGCGCAGCCGCGAGCGTCTCGAGGGCCGCCGTCAGGACGGCCGGGTCGGTGGAGACCTCAGGCACCCCGTGCCTCCCGGGTGTCCTCGGCGGCGCGCGCCTTCTGTGCGTCCTGGTCGAAGATCGACATGCCGTCGTCCTCCGCCTCGCGGTGCCGCTCGCCGCCGTCGTCGGACGGGTCGATCCTCGACCCGCGCGGGGCGTGCCGGTCGAGCGCCTCGAGGAACGAGCGGGACCAGCGGGCCACGTCGTTGTCGCGGACGCGCTTCCGGAGCGCCCGCATGCGCGTGGAGCGCTCGCGCCGGGGCATCTCGATCGCGCGCTGGATCGAGTCCTTCAGCGCACCGATGTCGTGCGGGTTGACGATGACGGCCTGCTTGAGCTCGTCGGCGGCGCCGGCGAACTCGGACAGGATCAGGACGCCGTCGTTGTCGAAGCGGGCGGCGACGTACTCCTTCGCGACGAGGTTCATGCCGTCGCGGAGGGCGGTGACGAGCATGATGTCGGCGGCCAGGTAGAGCGCGACCATCTCCTCGCGCGGGTACCCGTGGTGCAGGTACGCGATCGGCTGGTGGCCGATGACGCCGAGGTCGCCGTTGATCCGGCCGACCGTCAGCTCGATCTCGTCGCGGAGCGCCGCGTAGGTGTCGACGCGCTCGCGGCTCGGGCTCGCGACCTGCACGAGCGTGGCGTCCTCGACCGCGATGCGGCCGTCCTCGACGAGCTCGCCGAAGGCCTTGATGCGGTGGCGGATGCCCTTCGTGTAGTCGAGGCGGTCGACCCCGAGGAGCACGGTCGTCGGGTTGCCGAGGCTCTCGCGGATCTCGCGCGCCCGGGCCTGCACCTCGGGACGGTGGGCGATCTCCTCGAAGCTCTCGGCGTCGATCGAGATCGGGAAGTGGCGCGCCTCGACGTGCCGGACCGTGATGCCCTTGCGGCTGCGCGGTGCGGCCGGGTCGTCGACGGGCACGTCGATCGTCGAGCCCTTGGTCGTGTAGCCCTTGATGTGCCGCACGGCGCGGAGGAAGTCGGCCGCGTCGTCCTGGCGCTGGAAGCCGATGACGTCGGCGCCGAGCAGACCGTCGAGGATCTGTGCGCGCCACGGCAGCTGGGCGTAGATGCCGACGGGCGGGAACGGGATGTGGTTGAAGAAGCCGATCGTCAGGTCCGGCCGCTTCGCGCGGAGCAGTGCCGGGAGGAGCTGGAGCTGGTAGTCCTGCACCCAGACGACGCCGTCCTGCTCGACGATCTCGGCGATCTGCGTGGCGAACCGCTCGTTGACCCGCTTGTAGGCGTTCCACCAGTCGCGGTGGTAGCTCGGGTGCTCGATGACGTCGTGGTACAGCGGCCAGAGCGTGTCGTTGCTGAAGCCCTCGTAGTACTCCTCGACGTCGTCGGCGCTCAGCGGCACCGGCACGATGTGGATGCCCTCGTTGTCGAACGGGGCGACCTCGACGTCGGGCTGGCCGACCCAGCCGACCCACGCGCCGTCGTTGGCGCGCATGACCGGCTCGAGGGCCGTCACGAGCCCGCCGGGCGAGTGCCGCCACCCCTCGTTGCCGTCCTCGTCGACGACGCGGTCCACGGGGAGGCGGTTCGAGGCGACGACGAAGGCGTACCGGTCGGGGTCGGTGTCTGCTGCCATGGGGTGGTGGGGTCTCCGTTCCCCCCGGCTCGAGCGCCGGGATCGTCGCCGACGGTACCAGCGTGCGTGCGCCGGGCTCCCGGGACGCCGCCAGTAGTCTCGTCCGCATGGTCATGACACGGGCGTGGCGGGACGGCACCGCGGTGGAGCGGGACTTCCCGGTCGACCGGGTCTCGGACCTCCTCGAGCACGACGACGGCACCTTCGTGTGGGTGGACCACGTCGACCCGGGCCCCGACGACCTCGACCAGGTCGAGGACGAGCTCGGCGTGCACGTGCTCGCCGTCGAGGACGCCCTCGAGCGCGGCCAGCGACCGAAGCTCGATCGCTACCGCGACAGCCTGTTCCTGGTGGTCTACGACGTGCAGGGCCTCGACGACGACGGCGAGCTCGTCACGCACGAGGTCAAGGCGTTCGTCACGCACCGCGCCCTCGTCACCATCCACGGACCCGAGGTGGACCTCGCTGCCGTCGAGCGACGCCTCGACGCGAACGCGGACCTCGCCGACCGCGGGGTGCCGTGGCTGGTCTGGGGCCTCCTCGACGCCGTGGTCGACCACGCCACGAGCGCGGTCGAGGACATCGGCGCGCGGATCGACGACCTCGAGGACGACCTGTTCGAGCACGGGAACCCGCGCGAGCAGCAGATCCAGCGCCGGTCGTTCCGGCTCCGGAAGGCGCTCGGAGTGCTCCGCCGACAGGTCGTGCCCACGCGGGACAGCGTCGGCTCGCTGCTGCACGGCGACGCCGAGACGATCGCCGACGGCATCCGTCCGTACTTCCGCGACGTCGAGGACCACCTCGTGTCGATCGCCGACTCGGTCGAGCAGCTCCGCGACGCCGTGTCGAGCGTCCTCGACACGAACCTGAACCTGGCCTCGAACCGGCAGAACACGGTCATGAAGAAGGTGACGAGCTGGGCGGCGATCATCGCGATCCCCACGGCGATCACCGGGTTCTTCGGCCAGAACGTGACGTTCCCGGGCGAGGGGCACTGGAGCGGGTTCCTCGCCTCGGTGTCGCTCATCGTCGCGACGTCGCTCGTGCTCTACCGCGTGTTCAAGAGCAAGGACTGGCTGTAGCCGCCCCGCTTCAGAGCTGCAGCGCCAGCACGCCGGCGACGACCGTGAGCGGGGCGACGACGCAGCCGAGCGCCATGTAGCGCCCCCACGACAGGTGCACGCCCTCGGACGCCAGGCGGGCGTGCCAGAGCAGCGTCGCGAGCGAGGCCCACGGGGTGATCAGGCACCCGGCGTTGACGCCGACGAGGAGCGCCGCGTAGCGGAGTGCCTCGTGCCCGGCCGCCGGCTCGAGGACCAGGTAGGCGGGCAGGTTGTCGATCGCGTTGGCGGCGACCCCGCCCGCGCCGCCGAGGAGCAGCAGCGAGCCGGTGTCGGTGCCGCCGGACAGCGCGTGCACGATCGGGTCGGTGAGGCCGGTCGTGTGCAGGGTCTCGACGACCACGAACAGCCCGGCCGCGAAGACGAGCGTCGACCACGGGACGCGGGACGGCCGGAGCTCGGCCGGCGACCGCACGGCTGCGACGACGACGAGGAGCGCGGCCGCGACGAGGGCGGCGATCCACACCGTGACACCCGCGGTCAGGGCGACGACGAGGGCGACGAGCACCGCAGAGGCCGCCCAGAAGGACACCGGGTCGCGCGGACGACGGAGCTCCACGGGCGTGTACCGGCCGAACAGCTTCCCGCGGAACACCACGAGGAGCACCGCGCACGGCACGACGACGCCGGCGAGCGCCGCCCAGACCATGAGCCCGGCGAACGGGATCGGCCCGTCGAGTCCGATCTTGTCGACCGCGAGCAGGTTCGTCAGGTTCGACACCGGGAGCAGCAGCGACGCCGTGTTCGCCAGCCACACCGTCGTGAGCGCGAAGGGCATCGGCGGCAACCCGACGCGGCGGGCGAGCGTGATGACGATCGGGGTGAGGAGCACCGCGGTCGTGTCGATGCTGAGGAACACGGTGCACACGACGGCGAGCACGACGACCGCGACCCAGAGCCCGATGGTCCGGCCGCCGCCGATCCGCGCGGCGAGGTCGGCGAGCCGGTCGAAGACCCCGGCGTCGGCGGCGAGCTCCGACACGATCGTCAGCCCGAGGACGAAGGCGAGCACCGGGACGACGCGCTCGGCGAGGGTGGCGAGGTCGGACAGGGGCAGCAACCCGAGCGCGACGCACACCGCGCCGACGACGAGCAGCACTCCCCCGATGACGGCCTGACGCACGGTGTCTCCTCGCTCTGCGCCCCGGCAGGGCGACCGGCGGCGCTCCAATGTAGCGGCCGGTAGCGTGGCGGGGACGACCAGGAGGAGGAACCCGTGCGGAAGTTCATGTTCAGCGGTGCGGTGTGGAGTTCGATCATCAGCGGCTACAGCGTGCTGCAGACGACGCGGCAGGGTCCGCGCGACTGGCGCCTGGCCCTGACGTGGGTCGCGTGGATCGCGACGACGCTCGTCGCGGTCGGCACGGTCGTCGAGGACGACCGCGCCGTGAAGGCGCGCCAGCGCTAGCAGGCGGGTCGCGGTCACCGAGGTGACCGCGAGACGGACGGGAGGCTCCCCACCGGGCACGGCCCGGCAGCCTGCGCGGGAGAGCAAACGTCTGAACACCAGGCACACCGGAGAAATACGGATCCCGCATCTATTTTTCT
>NZ_CAJCKG010000052.1:0-18014 GCF_903970945.1 Curtobacterium sp. ME26 | reverse complement strand
CCCCCGCCGCTCTCCGGATCTCCCGCGCAGCGCGCCCCCGTGCCGGCGAACCACAACGGCGGCGGGCAGACCGTCGTCGCCGGCCCCGCCGACGGCATCGCCGCCCTCGCCGCCGAGCCGCCCGCGAAGGCGCGGGTGATCCCGCTCGCGGTCGCCGGCGCCTTCCACACGCGCTTCATGGCGCCCGCGGTCGACCGGGTCGCCCCCGTCGCCGCCGCCGCCACTGTGCAGGACCCCACGCTGCCGATCTGGACCAACGCCGACGGCTCCCGCGTGGAGGACGGCCGCCGCTTCGTCGACCTCATGGTCCGTCAGATCGCCAACCCCGTGCACTGGGACGCCGTGATGGAGTCGTTCGCGGCCGCCGGCGTAACCGGCATCATCGAGCTCGCGCCGGCCGGCGCCCTCGTCGGCCTCGCCAAGCGCGGCCTGCGCGGGACGCCCTCCGTCGCCATCAAGACCCCCGACGACCTGCCCGCAGCGATCGAGCTGCTGCAGCGCGACGGCGAGACCGCAGGCCAGGAAGCAGACGCACCCGCATGACCGACAGCACCACCCCGACCACCGCAGCCGACGGGGCGGCGACGAGCCGCGCCTCCCGGCCGATGCTCCAGCAGCGTCGCGGCCACGAGTTCACCCGCATCCTGGCGTTCGGCGCCGCCCGCGGCGAGAACGTCGTGCCGAACGACGACCTCGTCGGGCCGATCGACTCGTCCGACGAGTGGATCCGGCAGCGGACCGGCATCGTCACGCGCAAGCGCGCCGGCGCCGACGTCGAGGCCGTCGACCTCGCCGAGGCCGCCGCGCGCGAGGCGATCGAGAAGGCCGGCATCACGCCCGACCAGATCGGCGTCGTCCTCGTCAGCACCGTGACCCACACCGTCGCGACCCCGTCGATGGCCTCGCTCCTGGCCGAGCGGATCGGCGCGACGCCTGCCGCCGCGTACGACGTCAGCGCCGCGTGCGCCGGCTACGCCTACGGCATCGCCCAGGCCGACTCGTTCATCAAGTCCGGGCTCGCCGACCACGTGCTGGTCGTCGGCGCCGAGAAGCTGAGCGACGTCGTCGACCCGACCGACCGGTCGATCTCGTTCCTGCTCGGCGACGGTGCGGGTGCCGCGGTGGTCGGCCCGAGCGACTTCCCGGGCATCGCCCCGACGATCTGGGGCTCGGACGGCTCGAAGTGGGACGCGATCGGCATGACCGCGACCTACAACGAGTGGGCGGCCGGCGCCCCGCGCCCCACCATGCGTCAGGCCGGGCAGACGGTCTTCCGCTGGGCGGTGTGGGAGATGGTGAAGGTCGCCCGGGAGGCGCTGGAGACCGCGGGCATCCGTCCGGAGGACCTCGCCGCCTTCGTGCCGCACCAGGCGAACATCCGCATCATCGACGAGTTCGCCAAGCAGCTCGGTCTCCCCGACACGGTGACGATCGCCCGCGACATCACCACGACGGGCAACACGTCCGCCGCGAGCATCCCGCTCGCCACGCACCGGCTGCTCGAGGAGCACCCGGAGCTGTCCGGCGGCCTCGCGCTGCAGATCGGCTTCGGCGCCGGTCTCGTGTTCGGCGCGCAGGTCGTCGTCCTCCCCTAGTCCCCCGCGCCTTCCGGGCGCGGGCGGTGCCCGTGCCCTAGGCTGGTCCACGGTCAAACGACACCCCCCTCAAGGAGAACACCCATGGCCCTGTCCAACGAAGAAGTCCTCGCCGGCCTGGCCGAGCTGATCAACGACGAGACCGGCATCGCGACCGACACCGTCGCCGCCGACAAGTCGTTCACCGACGACCTAGACATCGACTCCATCTCGATGATGACCATCGTCGTGAACGCCGAGGAGAAGTTCGACGTGAAGATCCCGGACGAAGAGGTCAAGAACCTCAAGACCGTGGGCGACGCCGTCGACTACATCACCAAGGCCCAGGCCTGACGCGAGCTTCCTGAGCGCCGCGGCCGCGGACACCCCGCGGTCCGCGGCGCTCGTCTCGTTCACCCCAGCGGTCGCGCGCTGACCCGCGCTCGACCGAACGGACGGGCGTCCACCGGCGCCCGGCCAGTCCACACGAAAGAACACGTCGTTCCATGACCAACAAGACCGTCGTCGTCACCGGGATCGGTGCGATCACACCCCTCGCCGCGACCGCCCCGGAGACGTGGGAGGCGCTGCTCGCCGGGAAGTCCGGCATCACCCGCATCGAGGACGAGCGCTACGCCGACCTCGAGATCCCCGTCGAGTTCGCCGGCCAGGCGCGCCGCTTCCTCACCGACCAGCTGACGCGCCCCGAGTCGAAGCGTCTCGACCCCTCGTCGCAGCTCTCGCTCGTCGCCGCGCGTGAGGCGTGGGCCGACGCGGGCATCGACCCCGAGACCGTCGTCCCCGAGCGCCTCATCGTCGACTGGGCGACCGGCATCGGCGGCGTCAACACGCTGCTCGACGCCTGGGACACCCTCCGCGAGAAGGGCCCGCGCCGCGTCCTGCCGATGACGGTCCCGATGCTCATGGCGAACGGCCCCGCCGCCGCCATCGAGATGGAGTTCGGCGCCCGTGGCGGTGCCCGCACGTACCTCTCCGCCTGCGCCTCGTCCACCGAGTCGCTGGCCGAGGCCTACCGCCACGTCGCGAACGGCGAGGCGGACATCGTCATCGCCGGTGGCGCGGAGGCCGCGCTGCACCCGCTGCCCCTCGCCGCGTTCGCGTCCATGCAGGCGCTCTCGCGTCGCAACGACTCCCCCGAGACCGCCTCGCGTCCGTACGACGTGACGCGTGACGGCTTCGTCCTCGGCGACGGCGCCGCGGCGCTCATCCTCGAGTCGAAGGAGCACGCCGAGGCGCGCGGCGCGAAGATCTACGCCGAGGTCGCCGGGTCCGGCATCACCTCGGACGCGTTCCACATCACCGCGCCGGACCCGGAGGGCAGCGCCGCCGCCCGTGCGGTCATCACGGCCCTCGAGCACGCCGGTGCCGCCCGCGAGGACGTCATCCACGTCAACGCGCACGCCACGTCGACCCCGGTCGGTGACGTCGCGGAGTACCACGCGATGCGCCGGGTCTTCGGCGACCACCTCGACGACATCGTCGTGTCCGCCACGAAGGCGTCGACCGGGCACCTGCTCGGTGGCGCCGGCGCGATCGAGGCCGTGTTCACCGTCCTCGCCCTGCACGAGCGCGTCGCCCCGCCGACGATCAACCTCACCCAGCAGGACCCGGAGATCGTCATGGACGTCGCGACCGCGCCGCGCGAACTGCCCGCGGGCGACCTGCTCGCCGTGAGCAACTCGTTCGGCTTCGGCGGCCACAACGCCGTGGTGGCGTTCCGCACGGCCTGAGCACGTCAGCGGTCCGTCCGCGACGGCCGGGAGGCCCGTCCTGCGTCCGCAGGGCGGGCCTCGGTCGTCGCGTGGCCGGCTCGGGCGCTGGAGGGGACGCCCGAGTCTCGCCGTGTGCGACACCGCTCGTGCTGCTGCGCCCGAGGAGTGTCGCGCAGACCGAGTCTCGCGGCCGGCCCGTGGTCGGCAGACGGCGCGTCAGCCGACGCGGTGGAGCCAGACGACGGGGTTGCCCTCGGCCGCGTGGCGGAACGGCTCGAGCTCGTCGTCCCACGCCTGGCCGAGCGCGAGCCGGAGCTCACGGTGCAGCTCGAGGGCGTTGCTGCCCGCGACCTCCATCGCGTAGCGGACCCGGTCCTCGGGCACGACCATGTTGCCGGACACGTCCGTCTGCGCGAAGAACACGCCGAGGTCCGGCGTGTGCATCCAGCGACCACCGTCGGATCCCTCGGTGGGTTCCTCGGTCACCTCGTACCGGAGGTGCTCCCACCCGCGCAGGGCAGAGGCGATCGCCGCACCGGTGCCGACCTGCCCCGTCCAGGTGAACTCGGTCCGACGGGAACCGTCGAGCGCTGGCTGGTCGAGCCACGAGAAGTTCACGGCACGGCTCATCGCGCGACCGGCCGCCCATTCGACGTGCGGGCAGAGCGCGCGTGGTGAGGAGTGCACGTAGAGCACTCCTGTCGTCGTTCCGTTCACGATTCCTCCGCTTCGTCAGGTGCGACTTCCCCATCGACCTGTGGTGCGGAGTCCCGGTACGGAACTTCGGTATCTGATTGTGATGTCCTCGCGGACACGCCCATTATGCAGCGTCCGGGCTGGGAGCGCCACACCCGGGCAACGAGCGGGATCCGGCTCAGTGCGGGACCGGTCAGTGCAGGACGGCGCCGGACGCGTCGACGGGGTGCCGCTCCCCCGCGGTGAGTGCCACCGGCAGGCGGTTCTCCTCGGGCGGGACGGGGCAGGCGTACTGGTACGAGAAGGCGCAGGGCGGCAGGACCAGGCGCTCCCAGTCGAGCGTCACGTCGAACGGACCGGAACCGCCGGGCCGATCGGGCTGCTCAGACCGATCGGGCTGCGCGGACCGGTCGTACTGCGCAGACCGATCGGGCTGCTCGGGGTCGTCGAGGTACAGGAAGCGTCCCATCGAGTACGAGCTCCCGGCGTCGTCCTCGGGCAGCGTGCTCGTCGTGTCCTGCACGATGAGCTGCAGCCGGCGTCGGCCGTGGAACGGCGCAGACCGGACCGCCGTCATGCGCACCGTCGTCCCGTCGATGGTGGTCTCGATCGCACCCGCGACCGGCAGCGGGTCGCCGGCGGCGTCGGTGAGGTGACCGGGTGCCTCCCGGCCGGACCAGGGTTCGTACCGCCCGCGCGTGACCCAGCCGCCCGGCCGGGCCGCGAAGCGGTCGATGCGGGCGAAGCGGGCGACTGCGTCGGAGGCGGGATCCCAGACCCGGAGGGTGGTGCCGTGCACCATCCCGGCGAGGCCGTCGCGGAACACGACCGTCGACGGCACCACCGCGGTGTCACCGGCGACGAGGACCGTCCCGTCCACCGGGTCCCCGTCGACGACGACGCCGTCGCCGATCGCGGCCGTCACGGCGAGGCCACCGACCGCCGGGGCCCACGTCCCGGCGACCGGCCACACCGGCTGCGGTCGGTCGACCGCCTGCGCGTTGACGAGCGCGAGGGGTCCGCGAGCGCTGCGGGCCCAGGCGTCCCGGGCGGCGACGTGCTCGCCGAGGGTCTCGGTCACGCCTGCTCCTGTCGGGGGTAGATGACCTTCTGCACGATGATGATCGCCGAGGCGGCTGCCGGCACCGCGACGAGGGCGCCGAGCACGCCGCCGATCGTCCCGCCCGCGACGGCCGCGATCACCACGAGGGCTCCGGGCACCTGCACGGCGCGCGACATGATGCGCGGGGAGATGACGTACGCCTCGACCTGCATGTACACGAGGTAGTAGATCGCTGCGGCCAGGGCCGTCGCCGGCGAGGCGAACAGGCAGAGCAGCGAGATCACGGCCGCTGCGGCCACCGTGCCGACGAGCGGGATGAGCGAGCCGAGGAACGCGAAGGTCGCCAGCAGCACCGGCAACGGCGCGCCGATGACGAGCAGGAAGACCAGGCTGAGGATGCCGTTGATGAGCGCCTGGCTGATCTGCCCGACGACGTAGCGGCCCACGGCCTGGGTGATCTGCTCGCTGACGTCGACGAAGTTCTGCCGGCGCGACGCCGGGACGAAGCGGTAGGTCATCGACTTCAGGCCGCGCATCGACGCCAGGAAGTACAGCATCAGGATGATGACGATGACGGCGCCGGTCAGGCCGGACAGGATGCCGCTGCCCACCGCCAGGATGCCGCCGCCGAGGCTGAGCAGGTTGCCCGGGTCCTCGACGAAGGACTGCAGCGACTCCAGGGAGTGGTTGATGTCGAACGACCCGGCGAACTGTCGCGACAGGTCCTGCACCCAGTCCTGCCGCGAGATGTCCTGCACGATCTCGGGGAAGTTCTGGATCAGGTTCGTCGCCTGCTGGATGAGGATCGGCACCACCGCGAACACCACGCCCGCGAACGCCGCCAGGACGCCGACGACGACGATCGTGATCGCCGACCACCGCGGGATGAAGCGCTCGAGGAACGAGACGAGCGGGTCGATGCCGAGCGACAGGAAGAGTGCGACGCCGATGTAGACCAGCACCGTGCTGAGCTGGTGCACGATCGAGCCCGCGACCAGGGCGATGAGCACGCCGAGGGCGCCCATGAAGCCGATCCGGAAGGCGTTGACGCGCACGCCGGTGCCCGCGGACGTCGTCTCGAACACCACGTTCGGTGTCGGGCTGTGGTCGTCCGGGGCCGGGCCTTGCGCGGCCGGGGCGTTCCGTTTCCTGGGCAGGTGCACGTAGGGCGGGCGGGACTTGAACCCGCGATCGTTCGGTTATGAGCCGAGTGCCTTGACCAGCTTGGCTACCGCCCCTCGCCGGCGACCCTCAGGCCACCGGCTCCCCACGATACAGCGCCTCGAACGTCGCGAGCGTGCGGTTGATGTCGTGCGCCTCGATCATCGTCAGGCTGCGCGCGCGCATCGCCTCGTACTCCTCGTCCGGAGCGGTCAGCACCTGCGTCAGCTTCGCGGCGAGGTCGTGCACGTCGCCCGGACGGAACAGGTACCCGTTGCCGTCGATCAGGTGCGGCAGTGCCATCGAGTCCGCGGCGACGACGGGGAGCCCGGACGCCATCGCCTCGAGCGACGAGATGCTCTGCAGCTCGGCCGTCGACGGCATCGCGAATACGGTGCCGTTCGTCAGGGCCCGACGCTTCTCCTCGTCGGAGACGAACCCGGCGAACCGCACGCGGTCCTCCAGCCCGAGCTCGCGCACCAGGGCGGTCAGCTTCGGGATCATCTCGCCGCCGCCGACGATCGTCACCGTCGCGTGCAGCTCGGCCGGCAGCAGCGGCAGCGCCCGGATCAGGACGTCGAGGTTCTTCTCCGGGGCGACCCGGCCGACGAAGACGATGTCGTTGCCCGCCGGACGCCCGTTCCGCGCGGTGTACCGGGTGGCGTCGATGCCGCACGAGATCGCGAGGACCTGCTGCCCGGCGATCGCGTCGCGGAGGTAGTCGGCCGCGAGCACCGTCGGCGCGGTGACCGCGTCGGCGAGCCGGTAGGTCTTCGCGGCGTCCCGCCAGGCGATCTTCAGGGCGACGGGCAGCGTGCGCGGCCCGAAGGGCATGTAGTCGAGCAGGTTCTCCGGCATGAAGTGGTTCGTGCCGATGATCCGGATGCCCCGGGCGTGCGCCTCCTGCACGATGCCGCGACCGACGAGGAGGTGCGACTGGATGTGGACGACGTCAGGCTGCACCGCGTCGAGGATCGGTGCGGTCCGGGGGCGGATCGTCCACGGCCACACGAAGCGGAACCAGGCGTGCCACGGCCACTTGTGCGACTTCAGCCGGTGCACGGTGAGCGTGACGCCGCGGTGCTCCTCGTCGAAGCTGCCGTGGTTCGGGGTCGGCGACGGGGCGACGACGTGCACCTCGTGCCCGCGTTCGGCGAGACCGACGGCCAGCTGCTCGGCGAAGGTCGCGGCGCCGTTCACGTCCGGCGGGAAGGTGTCCGCCGCGATGAGGACGCGGAGCGGTCGGGTTCCGCCGGTCGCACCCGTCGCGTGGGCGGTGGCGGTGGTGGCGTCCTCTGACACGGCTGGCATCGTCCTCTCGTGGGCGGTTGCTGGTCGGTCCTCGACGGTACCGCACCGTGCCGGCAGGCCGCGTCCGCCCCGCGGCGGATCCCGCCGCCGCTCAGCTCCGGGTCTGCGGGTGGTGCTTGGCGAGCAGGAAGACGCCCGTGATGGCGATCACCGCGGCGACGAGGAACCCGAGGACGGCGATCCACGGCGCGCCCGCAGCCTCGCCGAGCACGATCACGCCGATGCCGACCGCGACGATCGGGTCGATCACCGTCAGCCCGGCGATGACCAGGTCCGCGGAGCCGCTCGAGTAGGCGTTCTGCACGAAGTACCCGCCGAGTGCCGCGGCACCGATCACCCCGACGACCGCGATCGCGGTCAGCCAGTCGAAGGTCCCGCTGAGGAAACGGTTGAGCACGACCTTGGCGAGCGTGGCGACGAAGCCGTAGAGCACACCGGCGCCGACGATGTAGTACAGCGCGCTGGCACGCTTCGCCGCGAAGCGGAAGGAGACCAGGACGACGACGAGGACCACCGCCAGGACCACCAGGATCGTGACGAGCTGCTGGCGGCTGATCGCGCTCTCGCGGCCGACGACCGCGGCGATGGCGACGAAGATGCCGACACCGACGATGCAGGTCCACACCGCGCGGCGAGCCTGCTGCCCGAGGGGGACGCCCGTCGACCGCGACGAGAACCACGTGGTGATGACGAGGGCCACCGCACCGAGGGGCTGCACGACGATGAGCGGCGCGTTGGTGATGCTGATGAGCTGCAGGACGACCGCGAGACCGAGCATGAGGGTGCCGAGCACCCACCAGCCGCTCGTCAGCAGCCCGACGACGTGCCGGACCGAGAGCCCCTTCGACTGGCGACCGAGCCGCGCCTCCACCCGCTGCACCCCGCGGCTCTGGTACTGCGCACCGAGGGAGAGGAAGACGGCGCCGACGAGCGCGACCGGGATCATCAGGGCCTGGAACGGGGTCAGGTTGACCGCTTCCGGGATCGGCAGGTCCGTCGTCACGCGACGAGGCTACCGGTGCTGCCCGGATAACCTGGGTGAATGCCCGTCCTCCCCATCCGCATCACCGGTGAACCCGTCCTCCACGAGCGTGCCGCCGAGGTCACCGAGTTCGACGACGACCTGCGCGCGCTGGTCGACGACATGTTCGCGACCATGGACCTCGCGCCCGGCGTGGGGCTGGCCGGGCCGCAGGTCGGCGTCGGCAAGCGGCTCTTCGTGTACTCGTGGACCGACGACGACGAGGTCCTGCACCGCGGCGTCGCGGTGAACCCGGTCCTCTGGACCAGCCCCCTCGTGCCCGAGTCGGTCGAGGAGCTCGACGAGGACGACGAGTCCGAGGGCTGCCTCTCGATCCCCGGGGAGCGCTTCCCGCTCCGCCGCGCCGAGGGCGTCCTCCTCCGCGCGGTCGACGCCGAGGGCACCCCGTTCGAGGTCGAGGCGCACGGGTGGCTCGCGCGCATCTTCCAGCACGAGTACGACCACCTCGACGGTGTCCTCTACGCCGACCGCCTGGTGCACCCGTACGCCAAGCAGGCGGTCAAGGCGGTCCGGAAGAGCAGCTGGGGCACGCCCGGCAAGTCCTGGCTCCCCGGGCGCGACCACCCCGAGGGCTGACGGCGCGCAGCCGCCGGACGGGAGGCGCGGCTCAGCCCCGGTAGGTCGCCAGCGCCCGGCGCAGGTGGTCGTGTTCCGGGTGTCCGGGGCAGTACTCGAGGAGCCCGGCCGCCAGGTGTGCCTGCTCGTCCGTGGTGACCGCCGTGTCCCACGGCGCGACACCGCGCTCCGCGCAGGTCGCCGCGAGCTCCCGCAGGTCGACGTGGTCGTCGGTGGCCCGGACGGCAGCCTGCTGCTGCGCCGACATCGAGGACCCCGTGATGGGCTTGGCGGTGCAGTCGGCCCGCTCCGCCTCCCACGCCGCGGCGTACGTCGTGAAGGTCTCCGTCACCTCACCGGCATCGGTCGAGCAGACGAACGCGAAGACGATCGGTGCGCTGCCGGAGGCCGAGACCTCGGCCTGGGTCGTGCCGTCGAGCGACTCCTCGGGCTCGGTCTGCCCCGTCGTGCACGCGCTCAGGCCCAGGGCGCCGAGGACGACGAGTCCCGCTGCGAGGGCTCGACGGGCGGTGATCACCTGTGAACGCTAACAGCTTCCGGCCGCGTCGCACCTGCGAAGGCCGGAAGCCGAGCCTCGGCTCCGCGGACGCCGCCGCAACGACCGAGGCCCCCACCGTGATCGGTGAGGGCCTCGTCTCCTGCTCCCCGAGTTGGACTCGAACCAACAACCTGCCGGTTAACAGCCGGCTGCTCTGCCAATTGAGCTATCGAGGATCACTGTCCGCTGGCGAATGTCGTGCGAACAACGGGTAACAGCATAGCAGCACCCCGAGCCCGGCCCGTGCATCCACCACGCATCCCGGGCGCGCCGTGTCCACCGCGGCCCGCACGGGGTCCGTCAGTAGCCGGCGCCCGGGTCCACGACCCCGACGAAGCCGTCGCCCGTCCCGGACAGGAACGCCCCGGTGTTCGTCCGCACCCGCTCGGCGAGGAGCGGCGCCACCATGTCCGGCGTGTCCGCCTGGTGCGGCGTGATGATCGCTCCGGGCTCGCTCCAGAGCGGGTGCCCGTCCGGCAGCGGCTCGGGGTCGGTCACGTCGAGTCCCGCTGCGGCGATCTGCCCCTCGCGGAGCGCGGTCACGAGCGCGTCGGTGTCGACCAGGCCGCCGCGCGCGATGTTCACGAGCCGTGCGGAGGACTTCATGATGCGGAACTGCTCCGCCCCGAACAGCTTCGACGTCCCCGCGGTCATCGCCGCGGCGACCACGACGACGTCGGCGTCCGGCAGCACGTCGTCGAGCGCGTCGGTCGTCACCGTGCGGTCGGCGCCCGGCACCGGGTCCGACGACCGGCGCACCACCGTCACGGACACCTCGAACGGCGCCACCAGTCGGATGTACTCGAGCGCGATGCCGCCCGCGCCGACCACGACGACGTTCCGCCCGTAGAGCGAGACCCCCTCGGGCTCGGTGGCCCACGACGTCGCCCGGGCCCGCTGCTGCAGCACCCGGAGGGTCCCGAGCGTCAGCGCGAGCGCGTGCTCGGCGACGGGTTCCGCGTAGGCGCCCTTCGCCGAGGTGAACAGCACCCGGTCACCGTGCTCCGCGATGAGGTGCGCGAAGGCGTCGACGCCGGCGAAGGGCAGCTGCACCCAGCCGACCCCGGGAGCGCGGGACAGTGCTGCCGCGAGCCCGTCGGGGTCGCGCGCGTCGAGCCACACGATGCCGCGTGTGTCGTCTCCGAGCTCCCCCACCGTGCCGCCCGCCGACCGGACCGCCTCGACGTGCAGGTCGGCCGACCGCGGCAGGATCGCCACCGGCCCGGCCGTCGGCGGGTCGACCGGCAGCGGTGCCCCGGCGTCGGTGACGACCGCACGGTGGCCGCGGGTGCCGGACGGGGCGGTGGGGCTCATGCGTTCTCCTGACGGTCGGAGCGGGGACCGGTGCCCGCGGCGACCGGTCGACGTGGAGCGGACGAGCGGCGCGGTGCAGCCGGCGCGGCGGGCCGACGCTTCACCGGTCGCGCGGCGGTCGCGGCGAGGGTCTTGACGTAGGGGTCGACGGGGTTGTCGAGGACCTCGTCGAAGGTGCCGAGACCGACCAGGCGACTCTCGGCCATGATGCCGACGCGGTCGGCGAGGGCACGGGCCTCGCGGAGGTCGCTCGACACCACCACCGCCGAGAACTGTCGCCCGACCTGCAGGTTCGCGAGCGCCTCGAGCACGGACTGGCGGACGAGGACGTCGACGCCGCGCGCCGGTTCGTCGGCGACGAGGAGCTGGGGCTCGAGGACGAGCGCACGGGCCAGGGCGACGCGCTGCCGCTGTCCGCTCGAGAGCTCCCAGGTGTTGAGGCGCATGACACCGAGCGGCAGGTGCACGGCGTCGACCAGGCGCGCCACCATGAGGCCGGCCTGCTTGCGATCGAAGCGGCGGTCCCGCACGTAGATGGGCTCCGCGATGGCCTCGCCGACGGTCAGGTCGGGGCTGAGCCGGTCGGCGGCGTCCTGCGGCAGGTACCCGATGCGGCCGGTCAGGCGCTGCGCCTTGCGTGACGCCGGCCGGAGCCCGCGGACCTTCTGCCCGAGGACGGTGAGCTCACCGCCGACGACCTGGCGACGGTGTGCACCCTCGCCCTCGCCGGTGGCACCGAGCTGCCCCGCGACGGCGGCCGCGAACGTGGACTTCCCGGACCCGGACTCCCCGAGGAGCGCCAGGATCTCGCCCTGTCGGACGGTGAGGCTGACGCCGTCCACCGCCCGGATCGGTGCCGAGCCGCGCACGCCCCGGTACTCGATCGACACGTCGTCTGCGACGACCGCCGGGCCGTTCACCGCGATCATGGGTCCCCTTCCGCGCCGCCCCTGGCGACGGTGTGCGACGGACCGGGATCAGCGGACACGTCCTGTGTGGTGCGGTGGAGGCGACGGACGGGAGGCGCGACGCGCGTCGACGACGCGGGTCGCGCCTCCCGTCCGGTCACGTCGGGTCAGGACCCGGCGTTCTCCAGTTCGACCAGCGTACGCCGTCGCTCCGCCTGTTCCGCCGGGTCCGGCACGGGCAGCGACGCCAGGAGCCGCTGCGTGTAGGGGTGCTGCGGGGCGCCGAGGACCTCGGCCGTCGTGCCGGTCTCAACCAGGTCGCCGCGGTAGAGCACCGCGATCCGGTCGGACAGGGCGCCGACGACGGCGAGGTCGTGGCTGATGAACAGCGATGCGAACCCGAGGTCCTGCTGGAGCTCCAGGAAGAGCTCGAGCACCCGCGCCTGCACCGACACGTCGAGCGCGCTCGTCGGCTCGTCCGCCACGAGCAGCTTCGGCCGGAGGGCGATCGACCGCGCGAGCGAAGCGCGCTGCCGCTGTCCGCCGGACAGCTCGTGCGGGTACCGGTCGCCGTAGGACGCCGGCAGCTGCACCATCTCGAGCAGTTCCCCGACCCGCTTGCGGGCGGCACGCGGGTTCCGCACCTCGCCGTGCACGACGAGCGGTTCGGCGACGCACTCGGCGATGGTGAGGAGCGGGTTGAACGAGGTCGCCGGGTCCTGGAAGACGAACCCGATGTCCTTGCGGTGCCGCTTGAAGTCCCGCTCGCGGTACCCGAGCATCTCCGTGCCGAGGACGTCGAGCGACCCGCCGGTGATCCGGGTCAGGCCCGCGATGGCCCGGCCGATCGTGGTCTTGCCGGAACCGGACTCCCCCACCAGGCCGAGCACCTCGCCGGGCCGGATGTCGAGGTCGACGCCCTTCACGGCCCGGAAGGCCGGCGCACCCAGGCGGCCCGGGTACTCGATCTCGAGGCCCTTCGCGCTGACGAGCGGCGCGACCTCGGACGCGATCGCGGCACGGCGGGCGGTGCCCGTCGACGCCTCGAGCCGGGGCACGGCGGCGAGCAGGCGCTTCGTGTAGTCCGCCTGCGGCGACGCGAACAGCTGCGCGACGGGCGCCTCCTCGACGACCTCGCCCTGGTACATGACCGCGACACGGTCGGCGAGGTCGGCGACGACGCCCATGTTGTGCGTGATGATCACGATCGCCGCGCCGAACTCGTCGCGGCAGCGCCGGAGCAGGTCGAGGATCTCGGCCTGCACGGTGACGTCGAGTGCCGTGGTCGGCTCGTCGGCGATGATGACGCTCGGCTCGAGGGCGAGCGCACTCGCGATCACGACGCGCTGCTTCTGCCCGCCCGAGAACTGGTGCGGGTAGTGGTCGACCCGCTTCTCCGGGTCCGGGATGCCGACGCGGCGCAGGTAGTCGATCGCCTTCGCGCGCGCCTCCTTCTTCCCGACGCCGCCGTGGGCGCGGAGCCCCTCGGCGATCTGCCACCCGACCGTGAACACCGGGTTGAGGGCGGTCGACGGCTCCTGGAAGACCATCGCGCCGGCGGTCCCGCGGAGCTCGCGGAGCTTCGCGGCCCCGACCGACACGACATCGGTGCCGTCGAGGTACACCGCACCGCCGAGCGTCGCGGTCTCGGGCATGAGCCGCAGCATGCTGCGGGCCGTGACCGACTTGCCGGACCCCGACTCGCCGACGAGGGCGAGGACCTCGCCCGGGCGGACGTCGAGGCTGACGCCCTTCACCGCGTCGACGGCACCGTTGTCGGTCGCGAAGGTGACGGTCAGGTCGTCGACGACGGCGACGGGACCGCCCTGCTGGTCGTGCGTCGCGTCGGTCATGCCGCCGCTCCTTCCGTGCCGGTGCCCCGCTGCTTCGTCGACACCAGCTGCTTCAGGCGACGACGTGCGCGGAGGCGCGGGTCCGAGATGTCGTTGAGGCTCTCGCCGATGAAGGTCACGCCGAGCACGAGCACGACGATCGCGACGCCCGGGAAGACACCAGTCCACCAGACACCCGACGCCACGTCGGACAGGGCGCGGCTGAGGTCGTAGCCCCACTCCGCGCCGGCGGTCGGTCCGATGCCGAAGCCCAGGAAGCCGAGGCCCGCCAGGGTCAGGATCGCGTCGCTCGCGTTGAGCGTGAGGATGAGCGGCAGCGACCGCGTGGAGTTCCGGAGCACGTGCCGGGTCATGATGCGCCACGGGTTCGTGCCGATCACCCGCGCCGACTCGACGAACGCCTCGTTCTTCAGGCGCACCGCCTCGGCCCGGACGACCCGGAAGTACTGCGGCACGTAGACGACGGTGATCGAGATCGCCGCCGCGACGATGCCGCCGGTGTAGCTCGAGTTGCCGCCGGAGATGACGATCGAGACGACGATCGCGAGCAGCAGCGACGGGAACGCGTAGATGGCGTCCGCCACGACCACGAGGACGCGGTCGAGCCAGCCGCCGATGTAGCCGGAGACCATGCCGAGGACCACGCCGACGCTGATCGAGACGACCACCGCGACGATGACGACGAGGACCGCGGTTCGCGCGCCGAACACGACACGGCTGAACACGTCGAACCCGCCGACCGTGGTGCCCCAGAGGTGCTCGGCGCTCGGGGCGCCGGTGCGGGGGAAGCTCTGGCCGTCGGCGCCCTGCAGCTGGCCGAAGCCGTACGGGGCGATGAGCGGCGCGGCGATCGCGATGACGAGGTACAGGGCGCAGATCACCACACCGGTGACGAGCATGCCGCGCTGCCAGCCGGTGCTCCTGCGGAGCTGGACCACCACGGGGAGACGCTTCCAGAGCGGCTCGTGGCGGTCGACGAGCGAGGTGTCGGCCATCGCTAGAACCTCACTCTCGGGTCGATGAGCGCCGCGACGACGTCGACGACGAAGTTCGTAACCGCGACGATCACCGCGAGCATCGCGACGATGCCCTGCACGGCGACGAAGTCGCGGGCCGACAGGTACTGGTTCAGCTCGAAGCCGAGCCCCCGCCAGCCGAAGGTCGTCTCGGTGAGGACCGAGCCGCCGAGCAGCATGGCGATCTGCAGCCCCATCACGGTGATGATCGGGACCAGCGCCGGACGGAAGGCGTGCGTGCGGACGAGCCGCGCCTCCCGGACGCCGCGCGAACGAGCCGCGTCGACGTACTCGGACCCGAGCGAGCCGATCATGTTGGCGCGCACGAGCCGGAGGAAGATCCCGGCGGTGAGCAGACCGAGGGTCAGTGCCGGCAGGACGGCGTGCGACAGCACGTCGCCGATCACCTGCGCGTTGCCGGTTCGGAGCGCGTCGATGATGTAGATGCCGGTCGCGCCCGGGATGTTGTCGAGGATCAGCGACACCCGCGTCGAGGCGCGGTCGCCCAGCGGCAGCCAGCCGAGCCACACCGAGAAGACGAGCTTGAGCAGCAGGCCACCGAAGAACACCGGGGTCGCGTAGGTGAGGATCGCGAGGGCGCGGAAGAGCACGTCCGGCCACTTGTCGCGGACGTACGCCGCGAGCATCCCGAGCGGGATGCCGAGCACGAGGGCCACGATGAGCGCCCAGAACACGAGCTCGGCGGTCGCCCCGCCGTACGTGACGATGATCTCGGTGATCGGCCGGTTGTCGGTGGACGTCGTGCCGAAGTCACCGCGGACGATGTTGCCGAGGTACTCGAGGTACTGCACGAACACCGGGCGGTCGTACCCGGCGGCATGCAGGCGTTCCTGCAGCTGCGACGGGGTGAGCCGACCACCGACCGAGGCCGTGATCGGGTTGCCGATGACGCGCATCAGGAAGAAGACGAGTGTCACCAGGATGAACACCGTCGGGAAGATGAGGAGGAAGCGGACCAGGATGTACCGGCCGAGTCCGCCGCCCTGCCCACGGGCACGTCGCTGTGCCTGGGGCTTGGTGGGGTCGGTGGCCAGCTCCGGTGTCGCCTCGGGGGTGCTGAGGGTCACGGGGACGGGTGCCTTTCGGTGCCGTTCGGGACGCGGCCACGGGGGCGTTCCTCGTGGGAACGCCCCCGTGGGCCGACGCCGGTGTTACTTGGAGAGGGTTGCGTAGCGGAACTTGTAGGACGAGTCGAGGGTCAGGCCCTTGACGTCCTTCGCGGCCACCGCGACGGACTTGCCCTGCAGGAGCGGCAGCGTCGAGATCTGCGTGGCCTCACGCTGCTGTGCCTGCTCGATGAGGTCGGCGCGCTTCGACGCGTCCGACTCCTGCTGCTCCTCGGAGATGAGCTTCTGGATCTCCGCGTCGTCGTAGTGGTTCTGGACGAAGTTGTCCTTCGAGAAGAACGGCGACAGGTAGTTGTCGGCGTCGGAGAAGTCCGGGAACCACCCGAGCTGGTACACCGGGTAGGCGTCCTTCACGCGCTCCTGGGAGTACGTCGTCCAGACGGTGGACTGCAGGTTGACGGTGAAGAGGCCGGAGTTCTCGAGCTGCGTCTTGATCGCCGCGTACTCGTCGTCCGAGGTCGAACCGTAGTGGTCCGGCGAGTACTGCAGGTCGATCTGGACCTTGCCGGTGACGCCCGCCTTCGACAGGGTCTCCTTCGCCTTGTCGACGTCCGCGCCGCCGTTGCCGTCGCCGTAGAGCTCCTCGAACGGCTTGGCCGCACCCGTCAGGCCGTCCGGCACCATCGAGTAGAGGGGCGAGTAGGTGTCGTTGTAGACCTCCTTGGCGATCGACGCACGGTCGACCACGTCGGCGACGGCCTGGCGCACCGCGAGGGCCTTGGCCTCGTCGGCGTCGGACTGCTTCGCGCCGAACGGCTGCGTGTCGAGGTTGAAGACCATGTAGCGGATCTCGCCGCCGGGGCCGTCGGTGACCGTCAGCTTGTCGTCCTTGCGGAGGTCGGCGATGTCGGTCGGCGTCAGGGAGCGGTACGCCACGTCGACGTCGCCCTTCTGCACGGCGAGCTTGAGGTCGGTCTCCTTGGTGTAGTAGCTGGCGGTGACCTGGTCGGACTTCGCCTTGCCGAGGAGCCCGTCGTAGTTCGGGTTCGCCTTGTACTGGATGGTGTCGTTCTCCTTGTACGAGGTGATCTCGTACTGCCCGGCGAACGCCTTGCCCTTGACGATGTCCGCCGCCGGCGTCAGCTCGTCAGCGGAGAAGACCTGCTCGTCCACGATCGGACCGGCGGGGCTCGAGAGCACCTGCGGCCAGGTCTGGTCGGCGTGGTCGAGGGTGAACACCACGGTCGTGTCGTCCGGGGTGTCGATGCTCTTGAGGTTGGCGAGCAGGGACTGCGGGCCGTTCTCGTTGTTGATCTTGAGCTCACGGTCGAACGAGAACTTCACGTCGCTCGACGTGAGCTCGTTGCCGTTGGCGAACTTCAGCCCGCTCTTGAGCTTCACCGTGTAGGTCGTGGGGTTCGTGAACTCGGCGCTCTGGGCGATGTCCGGCTCGACGTCGGGGCTGCCGACGGGGGTGTTCATCAGGAACGGGAACACCTGGTTCTGCACGGCGAAGGAGCCGTTGTCGTACGAGCCGGCCGGGTCGAGGGACGTGATCTTGTCCGTCGTGCCGATGCTCATGCCGTTCAGTTCGGTGTCGGAGACGCTGCTGCTCGCGCAGCCGGTCAGCACCAGCGCCGTCGCTGCTGCACCGGCGCCGAGCGCGATGCCGCGCTTGCCCCACTTGGTCACGGATGCCATGTCCGCTCTCTCTCTCGGTGATGGTTCGCAAGGGGTCCTCGGCGGGCGGTGGTTCGACTGTGAGGCCCGACGAGAACGCTCATTGCTACCACCCTGACACGGAATGCCACGATTCGAGGGACATTTGTTTACACCCTTGTAATGCGCGGAGCCGCTCCTTGACGCATGATGCGCGCGCCGAACCCCGGCGTGTCGCGCAGCATTGTTGCGTGCTGCAACGGCGGCGTCCGGTGGGTGTCGGCTCGGCGGACGGGCCAGATCCGTCACGCTCGACGCCGTCACCCGACGACTCCCGCCCGACCGGCGCCTCGCACGCGGCATGTCCTGCTCGCTCGGCGCCGCGGTCCGCCCCGTCCGGCGCACCCGCCCGATCCGCCGCGCCTCGCGCAGGGCAGGCGTGGCCAGAGCCGTCCGCGGGCGACAGACGTGCCTCAGACCGC
>NZ_CAJCKG010000051.1:0-18375 GCF_903970945.1 Curtobacterium sp. ME26 | reverse complement strand
CGGGGGCGGCGCCTTCGCGTCGTGGTGCTGCGGTGGTGTCCCGCTGGTGGTGCTGGGTGTTACTTGATCTGGGCGGTGATGGTGGCGGTGCCGACGAGCAGGCCACCCTTGACGGCGTCGGTCTTGAAGGTGTCGTTGAGCAGCTTCGCGGCGTCGTCGGAGACGTGGACGGTGGTGCCGGTGAGGATGGCGTTGTCACCCTCGAGCTGCAGCGGCTTCAGGGTGCCACCGTGCAGCGAGAACAGGTACGCGTTCGACACGGCGACCTTGCCGTTGACCAGGACGTCACCGTAGAGCTTGGACGAGCCCGGGTTCACGACGAAGTTCTCCAGCGTGACCGTGGTGTCACCGGCCTGCAGCGTCAGACCCGAGTCGTCGTGGTTCAGCAGACCCTGCACGTAGGGGCGGTAGTTGCCGTCCGGGCTCCAGTACGTCACCGAACCCGACGTGATCGGGAACGAGACCGCACCGTTCTCGAGCTTGGCGTTGCCGGAGACACCCGGGGTCAGCTTCAGCGCGGTCAGCGCGTCGGTGAAGCCGCTGTCGAGGGCGACGGAGGTGTTGCCGCCGAGGACCTCGGGCACCGACGCGACCGGGGCGGGGATCTTCGACTCGGACGAGGAGGAGATCGTGTGCACGTTCGGCGTCGCCGCGTTCGCGCTGGAGATACCGAACGCCGCACCGGTCAGGACGAGCGCGCCCGTGGTGGCGAGGGTGATCGAGGTCTTCATGGACTTGCGCATGGGATGCGTTCCTTTCGTCGTCGCGCTCGGCGCGGCATGCTGTGTGCGCGCCGAACACACCCCGACCAGGGGTGGAGAACCAGCTACGTGCGGCTGGTGAGCGCTCCGGGTGTTTCCCGGCTTGTGACAGTGGTTCGGCACCCTCGCCCGATCGGTTTGGGATCGTTCCTGGGGAAGTGCTGTCCCCCACTCCGTACCGTGGGGGCATGGCCCCCGCACACATCCCGAGCACGGACCGGATCCGGGCGATCGACGCCTGGTGGCGCGCCGCGAACTACCTCACCGTCGGGCAGATCTACCTCCTCGACAACCCCCTGCTCACGCGCCCGATCGACCCGGACGACGTGAAGCCCCGCCTGCTCGGGCACTGGGGCACCTCCCCCGCGCTCAACCTCGTCTACGCGCACTGCAACGCGCTCATCGCCGAGACGGACCGCGACCTGCTCTACGTGTGCGGCCCCGGACACGGCGGTCCCGCGATGAACGCCAACGCGTGGCTCGAGGGCACCTGGACAGAGCTGTACCCCGACATCACCCCCGACCCCGAGGGCCTGCGGAAGTTCTTCCGGCAGTTCTCGTTCCCCGGCGGCATCCCGTCGCACGCGGCCCCCGAGACGCCCGGCTCCATCAACGAGGGCGGCGAGCTCGGCTACTCGCTCGCCCACGCGTACGGCGCCGCGCTCGACAACCCCGACCTCGTCGTGGCCTGCGTCGTCGGCGACGGCGAGGCCGAGACCGGCCCGCTGTCCGGCTCCTGGCAGGCGCACACGTTCCTCGACCCCGTCTCCGACGGAGCGGTCCTGCCGATCCTCAACCTCAACGGGTGGAAGATCGCCAACCCGACGATCCTCGCGCGCATCCCCGACGAGGACCTCACCGCGTACTTCCGCGGGCTCGGGTACGAGCCGATCGTGGTCGACTCCGCCCGCGTCGACAACGACCCGTTCGCCGTGCACGCGCTCTTCGACGGCGCGCTGCGCCGGGCCCTCGCCACGATCGACGACATCCAGGCCGCCGCGCGGGCACAGGCCGAGCGCGCCGCCGCCGGGCAGCCCGCCGGTGCCGCCGACCTCCGGCCGCGCTGGCCGATGATCGTGCTCCGCACCCCGAAGGGCTGGACCGGTCCGCAGGAGGTCGACGGCGAGCGCGTCGAGGGCACCTTCCGCGCGCACCAGGTCCCCCTGCCCGCCGTGCGCGAGGACGCCGGGCACCGTGAGCAGCTCGAGGAGTGGATGCGGTCCTACCGTCCGGACGAGCTCTTCGACGCCGACGGACAGCCGACCGGCATCCTCACGACGATCCGGCCGCAGGGCGAGCACCGGATGAGTGCCACCCCGCACGCCAACGGTGGTCGCATCCGGACCGCACTCGACCGGCCGTCGCTCGAGCCGTTCGCCGTCCCGGTCGGCGAGGACGCCAGCGCGACCGCCACGCTCGGTCCGTGGCTCGCGGAGCTCACTTCGCGGAACCCCTCGGCCTTCCGCCTGTTCGGCCCCGACGAGACCATCTCGAACAAGCTCGACGCGGTCTTCGACGTGACGTCGCGGGTCTGGCGTGCCCGCCGCGCACCGGGCGACGAGCACCTCGGTGCGCGCGGCCGGGTCATCGAGGTGCTCTCGGAGCACCTGCTCGAGGGGATGCTCGAGGGCTACGTCCTGACCGGCCGGCACGGACTCCTCAACACGTACGAGGCGTTCGCGCACATCATCGACTCGATGGTCGGGCAGTACGCGAAGTGGCTCGAGTCGTCGACCGACATCGACTGGCGTGCCCCGGTGTCGAACCTGTCGATCCTGCTGTCGTCGCACGTGTGGCGGCAGGACCACAACGGGTTCTCGCACCAGGACCCCGGGTTCCTCGACGTCGTCGCCTCGAAGCAGCAGGACCTCGTCCGCATCAAGCTGCCGGCGGACGCGAACACCCTGCTCGCCGTCGCGGCACACGCGTTCGAGACGACCGACCGCATCGAGGTGATCGTCGCCGGGAAGCACCCGGAGCCGGTGTTCCTGTCGCTCGACGACGCCGTCGCGCACGCCGCGGCGGGTCTCGGCGTCTGGGACTGGGCCGGCACCGAGCAGACGGTGGGTCACGCCGACGTGGTGCTCGCGAGCGCCGGGGACGTGCCGACGGTGGAGGCCGTGGCCGCCGCGGACATCATCCGGAAGCACGCGCCCGAGGTCGGTGTCCGCTTCGTCAACGTCGTGGACCTGCTGTCGCTCGGCGACCCGCGGAAGCACGAGCACCCGGTCAGCGACGAGCGCTACGACGAGGTGTTCCTCCCCGGGACGCCGGCCGTCTTCGCCTTCCACGGCTACCCGTCGCTCGTGCACAACCTCACGTACCGCCGGCACGGGCACGACGACCTGCACGTGCACGGCTTCCTCGAGCAGGGCACCACGACGTCGCCGTTCGACATGCTCATGCGGAACGACATGGACCGCTTCGCGCTCGCGCACGACGCACTGACCCGTGTCGACGCCGACGCACACGCGGACCTGCTGTCGAAGCTGACCGAGGCCCGTGAGGCCGCGCGGACCTTCGCCTACACGCGCGGCGAGGACCACCCGTCGCTGTCCGGGTGGGAGTTCCGGGGCTGGCCGCAGGACGAGCCGACGTCGGGTGGGACCGGTGGCGACCCGGGCGAGGGCGAGACCGAGGGCGCGGCTCCCGGCAACTGACATCCGTCCCGTCCCTCCTGCACAGTCGGGAGGCGCGGCACACCCTCCACAGGACCGGTCACGCCCGACGCGTGGCCGGTCCTGTGCCGTGATGCTGGCCCCATGGACGTCGGGTGGGTGAGCGCGCTGGTCGCGCTGGCGGGGGCGGCGGTCGCCGCCGCGAGCGTGGTCGTGACCGTGCTCGAGGGGCGGCGGATGCGGCGAAACACGGAGTTCTCGGTGCACCGGGACCTGTGGTGGCAGCGTTGGTCCTGGGTGGTCGAACGGGCGAACTCCGGAGACCCGCACGATCACGACGCTGCTGCGTTCATGACCCATGCACTCACGACCCGGTCGTGGGTGACCGCCGACGACGAGTGGGTCCTGGCCGAGATCCAGCGTGACGAACGAGAGCGTCGACGGAGCGACGGACCGACGGACGACGAAGGAGCAGGGGGACGAACCAGATGATCACCGACGAGTCAGATCGTCTGTTCAAACGACGCCTGGAGATGGTGGAGCGTGCCTTCGAGCACCTGCTCGCCGACCCGCACTACGGACCGCTCATGCTCGAGGATGGTCGACCCGAGTTCTTGGCGGACCTCCGGCAGGAGTGGCGGGAACGCCAGGACCGTGCCCGGGCGCACCTGGTGCACGACCTGCGCGAGGAGGCATCCCTGGCGGAGAGCTGACCGTGCCAGGCTGGGCGTGTGCAGGACCTCGTCATCGCCGCCCCGGACCTCGTCACGCTGCCGACCTCGACCGGTGGGCGCTTCCCCGTCCGCCGCGTGTACTGCGTCGGCCGCAACTACGCCGCGCACGCCCGCGAGATGGGGCACGACCCGGACCGTGAGCCGCCCTTCTTCTTCACGAAGCCGGCGACCGCCCTGGTCACCGACGACGCGGACACGCCGTACCCGCCCGGCACCGAGCGACTCGAACACGAGGTCGAGCTCGTCGTCGCCCTCGGCCGCGGCGGCTCGGACGTCGCCGTCGCGGACGCCCTCGACCTCGTCTGGGGCTACGCGGTCGGGCTCGACCTGACCCGTCGTGACCTGCAGGCCGAGGCGAAGCGGCTCGGCCGACCGTGGGACCTGGCGAAGGGCTTCGACGCCTCGGCGCCGGTGGGGACGCTCGTGCCCGCGGCGGGGGTCGATCCCACCGCCGGGGCCGTGGAGCTCCGGGTCGCGAACCGCGCGGAGGGGACCGACGCGGGCGGGATCGGCGCGGACGGGACCGGCGCGGACGGGATCGGCGCGCTCCGGCAGTCCGGGGACCTCGCCGACCAGATCTGGTCGGTGGCGGAGACCATCGCGGTGCTGTCCCGCTCCGTCGCGCTCGCACCCGGGGACCTGCTGTTCACGGGTACCCCGGACGGCGTCGGGACGCTGCAGCGCGGGGACGTCCTCACCGGGAGCATCGCGGGCGTCGGGAGCGTGCGGACGCGGATCACCTGACCCGGACCGGACCGGTGCCGGAGCCGCACGACCCGCTGTGAGGCTCCGCAGCCCGGGGGCGTACAACGGTGGTCGACGTCGGCGGACCACCGGCGTCACAACGACGGGACACGAGGGGCACGACCGACGCCGAGCGCGTCGCAGTCACCCCCGGTGTCCGGACCGAGGAGGTGCGCCGTGCACGAACACGACCTGCTCGCGACGTCCTGGACCTGGGCGGGCGACGAACCGATCGCCGACCGGGTCCGAGCCGTCGGGGACGCCGGGTTCGCCGGGCTGTCCCTGTCGCTCGACGACCTCCACGAGGTGCGGGCGACCACCGGGTTCGCGGCACTGCGCCGCGTGCTCGACCGGGCGGGGATCGTCTGGGTCCAGCTCGGTCCCCTCGACCGCTGGTGGTCGCACGACGGCCGGACGACCGACGACGACGCCGACCGCGGGGTCGTGCTCGAGGCCGCGGCGACCCTGAGCGCGTGGCAGGTCGTGGTGCGCGCCGACCCGGGCGTCGTCCCGACCTCGCCGGCGTCGATGACCGCGGACTGGATCGAGCTCGCCACGCAGGCCGGGCAGGTCGGCGCGCAGCTCGTGCTCGAGCCGGAGCCGTGGTCGAACCTCCCGACCATCGAACGGGCGTCGCGGTTCGTCGCGGCGGCCGGGCACCCGAACGGCGGCCTGCTCCTCGACGCCATGCACACGCTGCGGGGCGGCTCGACGCTCTCGTCCGTCGCCCAGGGCGTCTCCCCCGCCGTGCTCGCCGCTGTGGAGCTGAGCGACGGCCTGCTGCACACCCCGTCCGGTCTGACCCTGGCGGAGGAGTCGCGGAGCGCCCGGCACCTGCCCGGAGCCGGTGCGTGGGACCTCCCCGGCCTGGTCCGCGTCGTGCGGGACCTCGGCTTCGACGAGCCGTGGGGCGTCGAGGTCCGGACGGCGGCACACCGGGCGATGCCCCTCGCCGATGCACTCCGCACGGCCGCGGCTGCGACGCGGGCCGTGCTCGACGCGGCCGATGCCTTCGGGCAGCCGGCGGCGCCCGCCATGCCGACGACACCCGCACCGACCTCCGCCGTCGACTTCGAGCCGACCGTCCCGCCGCGGTCGGTCCTGCCCAGACGCCGGCACGACTCCGACACAGGGGCGCCCGCGTAACGTCGCCGGCATGACGGATCACGCAGCAGACGACGACCTCCTCCGGCGTTCGCAGGAGTCCATCGACGAGGCCAAGGCCGCAGCGGCCGAGGTGGACCTCCCCGAGCAGGAGGAACTCGTCGACGAGGACCTGCCCGCCGCCGACGGCGGCGCTCCGGCGGACGGGCCCGCGCCCGCCGCCTGAGCGCAGCACGACGGACCACCTCGGACCGCCCGGGAGCACTCGCTCCCGGGCGGTCCGTCGTGTCGCGGACGGCCCCGGCGGGAAGAAAGTCGGTCGCCGGATGTGACGATCCGGCTCCCCGACCCGTCTCACCAGTGGGTCCCGGAGCTGCAACTGCTCAGGGGACACCCGGGCACACCGTCGTGCCGGGCCCAGGACGCGCCGCGACCGGTCACCCTGAACACACCGGTCACGGCGCCCCGACGGCGGCCCGTGCGCTCCCTGATCCGGCGTGCGGGCCGCCTTCCCGGGCGGACCCCCGGACGACGATCGACGGCGGCCCGCTCAGCCCTCGCGGACGACGTCCTCGGGGTCCTTGTCCGGCCGCCAGCCCCGCCACGACGGCTGCCGCAGTCGGCCGTCCGCCGTCCACTCGGCGAACTCGACCTCACCGACGCGTACCGGACGCACCCAGTGCGCGTCACGGGCGTCGGGACGTGGGACGTCCACGAACGGGGAGGTCGCACGTCCGGCCTTCCCGAGCACCTCGGCGATCTCGTCGAGGTCACGGTCGCGGAACCCGGTGCCGACCCGACCGACGTACTCGAGCCCGTCCGGACCGGGGACGCCGAGCAGCAGCGACCCGATCCCGCCGGCGCGCCGACCGTTGCCGGGACGCCAGCCGCCGACGACGACCTCCTGGGCGGCGTGGTGCTTGATCTTCAGCCACGCCTCGGAGCGGCGTCCCTCGGCGTAGCGGGACGACCGCTTCTTCGCGACCACGCCTTCGAGGCCCTGGTCGCGCGAGTCCGACACCGCACGGTCGAGGTCGCCGTCGACGGCGGGCGGGACGTCGACGGCCCCGCCGGGGTCGACGACCGTCTCCAACGCCCGGCGCCGGGCGTCGTAGCCGAGCCGGGTCAGGTCGTGCCCGTCGGCCTCGAGGACGTCGAACAGCAGCAGCCGCACGGGTGTCCGCGCCCGTGCCGCCTCGACCTCCCGCGGCTTCGTCAGCCCCATCCGGTCCTGCAGCAGCTGGAACGAGGGACGGCCCCGTCCGTCGAGCGCGACGACCTCGCCGTCGTACACCCCGTCGACGCCCGCCCGCTCACCGAGCTCCTGGAGCTCCGGGTACTGCGCGGTGAGGTCGTGGTCGTTCCGGCTCCGCAGGGTCACCCGGCCGTCGCGGACGGTGGCGAGGGCGCGCACGCCGTCCCACTTCATCTCGAACGCCCAGCGCGCCGGGTCGAGCCGGGGCTCGCCCTTCGCGAGCGTCGCCTGCATGGTGCGACGGTCCGCCGGCGCGGTGTCGGAGGTCGCGGCCGCGTCGATCCGCTGCCGGCCGTCGCGTGCACCTGCCGGCGGACGGGAGGCACGCTCCGCCCCCGTCGTGGCGCCGCCGTCCGCCAGGCGGTCGGGCTGCTCCTTGGTGCGGTGGATCAGCCAGTTCTGCTCGTCGCCCTTGCGGTCCTTCCCGCGCCCGCGGGTGTGCAGGAGCGCCAGACGTCGTACGCCGTTCGTCCGGCCGTGCAGCGTGACGATGACCTCCTCGCCCTCGCGCCACTTCTCGAGCTCGTACGTGCCGTCGTCCCACAGGGTCACCGTGCCGCCGCCGTACTCGCCGTGCGGGATGGTGCCCTCGAAGGAGCCGTACTCGAGCGGGTGGTCCTCGGTCTGCACGGCCAGGTGGTTCTTCCCCGGGTCGGTCGGCTCACCCTTCGGCAGCGCCCAGCTCACGAGCACGCCGTCGTGCTCGAGGCGGAAGTCGTAGTGGTCCCGCGTCGCGTGGTGCTCCTGGATGACGAACGTCGGGGTGCCGTCCTCCCGCACCGTCGGTGCGTCCACGGGCACCGGTTCCGGGGTGCGGGACGCGTCGCGCTTCGCGCGGTAGGCCGTGAGCCGGTCGCGGGCAGGCTGCTCCGCGTCGTTCGCACGCTGGGTCCGGTCGCTGTCCCAGTGACCGGAGTCGGGCCTCCCGACCGACAACGAGGCGGACGCGACCGGGTGCAGGAGGTCGCCGTGCGCCTCCAGGCGGTCCAGCACCTCGTCCATGGTGAGCTGCGCGAGCCCGCGCTCGCCGAGCTCGTCCCACGTCCGCGGTGCCGCGACCGTCGGCCGGTCACGGCCGCGCAGCGAGTACGGGGCGATGGTCGTCTTGTTGCCGTTGTTCTGCGACCAGTCGACGAAGACCTTGCCCGTCCGCTCCGCCCGGCTCATCGACGACAGCACCAGGTCGGGGAGGTCCTGCTCGAGCGCCTTCGCCAGCTCGTGGGCCACGTCGGAGACCTGCGCCGTCGACGCCCCGCCGTCGAGCGCCGCGTACAGGTGGATGCCCTTCGACCCGGACGTCACCGGGTACGGGTCGAGCCCCATGCCGTGCAGGATCTCGCGTGCGGCGAGCGCCACCTCCACGCACTCGGACAGCCCGACGCCCTCGCCGGGGTCGAGATCGAGCACCAGCCGGTCGGGTGGCTGCTGACCACCACGGGGCCCGAAGCGCCACTGCGGGACGTGCAGCTCGAGGGCGGCCTGCTGCGCCATCCAGACCAGGGTCGGGAGGTCGTCGACGATCGGGTACTCGGTGTCGTGCTCCTTGTGCGCGATGGTGTGGTGGCGGACCCAGTCGGGCGCGGAGTCCGGCAGGTTCTTCTCGAAGAAGACCTTGCCGTCGACCCCGTTCGCCCAGCGCTTCCGGGTCACCGGACGGTCCTTGACGTGCGGGATCATCCACGGCGCGACGCGCTCGTAGTACGCGATGACCTGCCCCTTGGTCGTACCGGTCTCCGGCCAGAGCACCTTGTCGGTGTTCGTCAGCGAGATCCGCCGGTCACCGACCAGGACCGTCGTCTTCCGGGCCACCGGGCTCACAGCGCGACCCCGGTCGCTCCCGCCACGGTCAGGGTGCTGCCGGACGTGTACGACGACTCCGGGCCGGCCAGGTACACGTAGGCGCTGCCGAGCTCCACGGGCTGCGCGGGACGCCCGAGCGGGGTGTCCTGGCCGTACGCCGCGATCTCGTCGCCGGGGTAGCTGATCGGCTGCAGCGGCGTCCAGACCGGGCCGGGCACGACCGTGTTCGCGCGGATGCCCTTCGCGGCGAGCTGTCGGGCGAGGCCGTTCGTGTACGTGATGATCGCGGACTTCGTCGCCGCGTAGTCGATCATGCGGTCCTGCGGCTGGTACGCCGACACCGAGCTCGTCGTCACGATCGCACTGCCGGGTGCCATGTGCGGGACGGCCGCGCGGACGAGCCAGAACAGCGAGTAGAGGTTCACCTTCATCGTCCGGTCGAAGTCCTCCGTCGACTGCTGCGTGACGTCCTCGTGCACCTGCTGGTGTCCGGCGACGAGCACCAGGGCGTCGAGGCCGCCGAGCTCGCTGACGGCGTCCCGGACCAGCGCCGCGCAGAAGTCCTCGTCGGTCAGGTCGCCGGGCAGCAGCACCGCCTTGCGGCCGAGGTCACCGACGACGTCGCGGACCTGTTCGAGGTCCTCGCGCTCCTCGGGCAGGGCGTTCAGGGCGACGTCGGCGCCCTCCTTCGCCATCGCGACGGCGGCAGCGCGGCCGATGCCCGAGTCCGCCCCGGTCACGAGCACCCGGTAGCCGCGCATCCGGCCCGTGCCGACGTAGCTCGTCTCGCCGTGGTCGGGCACGGGGTCCATCGCGCTCGCCAGGCCGGACCCCTGCTGGGTCTGCGCCGGGAACGGCGGACGGGCGTACTGGTCGCGCGGGTCCTGCTTGTCGAGCTGGCTCATGGGCCCATGGTGCTCGCGCGTCCTGGCGGGCGTTCTCGGGTGCGCGCGGGCATCATGGCCCCATGAGGTCGATCTGGAAGGGCTCCATCGCGTTCGGGCTCGTCAACGTGCCCATCAAGGTGTACGCGGCGACCGAGACCCACGACGTCTCCCTGCACCAGGTCCACGACGAGGACAAGGGCCGCATCAAGTACAAGCGCGTCTGCGAGTTCGGCCACGAGGTCGAGTACGCCGACATCCAGCGCGCCTACGACGACGGTGACAAGACCGTGGTGCTCACCGCCGACGACTTCAAGCAGCTGCCCGAGGAGCAGTCGCACGAGATCGAGGTCCTCGAGTTCGTGCCCGTCGAGCAGGTCGACCCGATGATGTTCGAGAAGTCGTACTACCTCGAGCCGGACTCCCGCTCCCCCAAGGCGTACGTGCTGCTCCGCGAGACCCTCGCGAAGACCGACCGGCTCGCGATCGTGCAGTTCACGCTCCGGCAGAAGACCCGGCTCGGCGTCCTGCGGGTGAACGACGACGTCATCCTGCTCCAGGGCCTGCTGTGGGGCGACGAGGTCCGGGCCGCCGACTTCAAGAGCCTGGACGCCTCGGTGAAGGTCAGCGCGAACGAGCTGAAGATGTCGTCGTCGCTCGTCGAGAGCATGTCGACCGACTTCGACCCGGACCGCTACACCGACGCGTACCAGGAGGAACTGCAGCAGCTCATCGACGCGAAGCTCGAGGCGGGCGACGACGTCGACAGCGCCGACACCTTCGGCGAGCAGGCGGAGGACGAGGACGACGGCGAGGGCGGGGACGTCATCGACCTGATGGCCGCCCTGCGGGCGTCCGTCGACAAGAACCGGTCGTCGCGGTCGGGAGGCACCGGGTCGCGGTCATCGTCCGGCTCACGGTCGTCGTCTGGTTCACGGTCGTCGTCTGGTTCGCGGTCGTCGTCCGGCCGGGCTGCGGAGGACGACGCTGCGTCGGAGGAGCAGTCCACGACCACGAAGAAGGCACCGGCGAAGAGCACGGCGTCGGGGTCGAAGACCACGAAGAAGGCGCCAGCGAAGAAGGCCCCCGCGAAGAAGGCGCCGGCGAAGAAGCAGGCCAGCTAGCCGTCGCGACCCGTCCTCCGCAGCGCGAGCGGGATCGACACCCACAGCGCCGCGGTCCCGAGGAAGACGACGACCCCGCCCACGACTCCACCGACGTCCCCGATCACCACGTCGAACACGAACAGCACGGTGCCGGAGAACAGCAGGGCGCTCGCCGCGAGGGCCGTGATGAGCAGCACGTTCCCGGCCCGGACCAGGTCGTGCTTCTGTCGCTGCCGGAACACCAGTCGGTGTGCGGACACCGCGGACAGCGCGACGACGGTGATGACGACCGCGAGCACGACCAGCACGAGGTAGACGACCTCCTCACCGGGGCTGAGCATCGTGAACCGCTGCTGGAACGGCAGCGTCAGCAGGAACCCGGCGAGGATCTGCGTCCCCGTCTGCACGATCCGGAGTTCCTGCTGGATGTCCGACCAGTTGCGGTCCCACCGCTCGGTCGGGGTCTCGTGCCGACCGCGCTCGGTGTCCCGTGCTGCACCGCTGACGTCGCTCATGCGCCGAACCTACTGCCCCGTCACGCACCGGAAACACGACTCCGCGAGACTGTCCGCATGACTCCACAAGAGCCAGGGAGCCTGCAGTCGTCATCCGTGACCGCAGGCCCGCCCGTCACCGTGTCCATCACCCGTCTCGTCGATCCCGACCGCATCCCCGACGCCACCGCCTGGGTGCAGTCCGGCGTCAACCTGGCGAACCGCTACCCGGGCTTCCTCGGCTCCGGGTGGGTCCGCTCGCACGCCACCAGCCGCGAGTGGCACATGCTCTACCGGTTCGCCGACCACGAGCAGTTGGCGACGTGGGAGAACTCCGACGACCGGCTCCGATGGCTCGACCTGGGCCGCGACCTCGTCGTGGAGTCCCGGGTCGAGAAGCGCACCGGCATCGAGGGGTGGTTCGACGCCCCGCAGGACGCCCCGGCGTCGAGTGCACCGCCGCGGTGGAAGCAGGCCGTGAGCATCTGGCTCGGGTTCTTCCCGGTGAACCTGGCCTTCACGTTCCTGGTCGGCTGGCTCGTCCCGGCGTTCGGCACCCTCGCCGTGCTGCCGCGCGTGCTGGTCACGACGCTCGTGCTGACGCCGATCATGACGTTCTGGGTACTGCCATTCGTGACCGGGCTCATCCGCCCGTGGCTGCTCGCTCCGCCTCGGACCGCCCGGCAGCGCTGATCGGTCGTCGGGACACCGGGCCGGTTGCGTGTTCAGGGTGCATCGAACAGCACGAGGAGCGCCGTCACGAGTCCCATGACGACGACGACGGTGGCGAGGAGCCAGACGAACCCGAGCACGTGCTCGAGCACCACTCGACCGATCGCTCCGCTCCCGTCCCCGAGGAGCGCCTGCAGCCTGCTCCCCCCGCCGGCACCGATCGGGTCGAGCACGACGAGGGGCCGGAGCCGTCGGTCGACCAGGAGCGCTCCGTGCACAGTGCCGACGTTCGTCAGCATCCGGAAGCGGACGAGCCTCGCCCCTGCGGACCGCACGCGACGCCGCCCGTACACCGTGACGGCGACGAGCTCGTCGCCGTCACGGTGCACCGAGCGCGTCGAGGCCGCGATTCCGGAGAACCACGGCCAGCCGACGCCGAGCACGAGCGCGCAGACCAGTGCGACGTCCGGCAGCACCGCCAGGGGGTACCCGTCCGCGTCGAAACCCTGGGAGGACCAGGACGGGCGGGTGACGACGGCGAGGACGATCACCACGACGGCCAGGACCAGGCCCATGCGTGCACTCCAGAGCCCGATGCGGGTCCACGGTCCCTCGGCGTCGCCCGGTGCGTCGACGGGCCCCTCCGCCGCGTGCCGCGGCATCGTCAGCCGAGCACCGACAGCTGGTCGAGCCGCTCGAGGATGACGCCCTCGCGCAGCGCCCACGGGCAGATCTCGAGCGCCGGCAGGTCGAAGATGTCGAGGCACGCCTCTGCGACGAGCGCGCCGGGCACCACCTGGTGCGCCCGGCTCGGCGAGACGCCCGGCAGCGCCGCGAGTTCCGCGACCGACCTCGTCAGGAGCGACGGCAGCAGCCGGCGCAGTTCGGCGCCGTCGAGCGACCGCGGGACGAGCGGCCCGTCCCCCGACGGTGCGGCGCCGCAGATCCGCGCGATCGAGCGGAACGTCTTCGAGGTCGCGACGGCACGGTCGGGCCGCCCCGAGCGGAGCAGCAGCCCGGCGTCCCGCGCGATGGCGACGCGGATCTCGTGCCGGATGCGGCGCACGTCGTCCTCGCTGGGCGTGCCGTCGACGAAGTACGTGCGCGCGAGCCGGGCGGCACCGATCGGCATCGACCACGCGACGTCCGGCGCCTCGTCCGCGCCACCGGCGATCTCGAGCGAGCCGCCACCGATGTCGAAGACCGCGAGTCGTCCCGCCGACCAGCCGAACCAGCGGCGGACGGCCAGGAACGTCAGGCGCGCCTCGTCGCCGCCGGACAGCACGGCGAGCTCGACACCGGTCTCGCGCTCGACGTGGGCGAGCACCGCGTCGGAGTTGACCGCGTCCCGCACGGCGGAGGTCGCGAACGCGAGCATGTCCTCGCACCCGCGGTCCTCCGCGACCCGGACGGACTCGGCGACGAAGGCGGTGAGGGCGTCGATGCCCTCGGGCGTCACCGCGCCGGCCTCGTCGAGGTGCTCGGCGAGCCGCAGCGGCTGCTTGTACGACGACGCGGGCAACGGCGCGGCACCGCCGTGCGCGTCCACCACGAGCAGGTGGCCGGTGTTGGACCCGATGTCGAGGACTCCCACGCGCATGTGCCAACGCTAGCGGCCGGGAGGCGCGGGTCAGGACCGCAGGAAGGACTCCAGCTCCGAGGTGGTCGGGTAGGACGCCTGGGCGCCCGGCTTCGTCGCGGCGTACGCCCCGACGCCCACGGCGAACCGCGCAGCCTCGACGAGGGAGTCCCCCGCGTCGAGCCGGAGCGCCACCGCACCGGTGAACGCGTCGCCGCAGCCCGTGGTGTCGACCGGGTCGACCCGGACGGCCGCGACCTCGACCGGCTCGGCGTCCCCGTCGTGCACGACGCAGCCCGCGCCGCCCCGGGTGACGATCGACCGCGCGACGCCGTGGTCGCCGAGCGCGGCGGCCTCGTGCTCGTTCACGAGCAGCACGTCGGTCAGGTCGAGGAGCTCCTGCGGCACGGCGCCGAACGGGGACAGGTTCGTCAGCACCGTCGCGCCCGCCGCGTGTCCGGCACGGGCGGCCGCGAGCACGACGTCGAGGGAGACCTCGAGGCAGAGGCCGAGCACCCCGGTGCCGTCGAACGCGTCGGCGGGCAGGTCCTCCGGCGTCAGCGTGGCGTTCGCGCCGCCGGAGACCACGATGGTGTTCTCGCCCGCGGCGTCGACCGTGATGACGGCCGTGCCGGTGGCGACGCCCTGCCGGACCGCCACGTGCGTGGTGTCGACGCCGGCCGATGCGACGGACTCGCGCAGCAGCATTCCGTTGCCGTCGTCGCCGACCGCACCGATCATGCGCACGGTGCCCCCGAGCCTCCCGGCCGCGACAGCCTGGTTGGCAGACTTGCCCCCCGGCAGGATGGCGAGGTCGGACCCGTGCAGGGTCTCACCGGGCTGCGGGAAGCGCTCCGTGCGGACCACCAGGTCCGCGTTGAGGCTGCCCACGACGACGATGCCGGTCATGCGGATGCTCCTGTCTCGGCCGAGGCCGGGCGCGGGATGAGGAAGGACGTGGCGAGTGCCGCGCAGGTGACCACGGCACCGAGGAGCATGCCACCGGAGTAGCCCGCGGTGCCCGCGGACCCGCCGGTGCCGAGTGCGATCTGCAGGGCCGGCAGGACCGCGAAGCTGATGCCCGCGCCGAGGTTGAACGCCCCCGCGTTGAGACCGGGCAGGAAGCCGGGGTTCGACGCCGGCGAGAGCACGATGCCGAGCCCGTTCAGGATGATGTTCGCGATGCCGGCGTAGGTGATGCCGATCAGCACGGTCGCGGCGACGAGCACGGGGAGCGAGTGCACGCCGACGATCGCCATCACGAGCGTCGCGACGATGCTGCCGACCAGGCCGAAGCGGAGTACGGCGCGGTAGCCGAGCGTCGGGGCGAGGCGGCCGGCGAACGGACCGACGACCCAGCCGACCAGCGCGTACGGGGTGAGGAACGCGAGCGATGCGAGGTCCGGCTCCATCCCGAAGCCGACCTCCGGGTTCTGCGCGAGGCTCGTGACGAGACCGTTCACGACCGCGAAGACACCGGTCATGGTGAGCAGCGTCGTGACGAGGAGCGCCCACGTGCCGCGACGCCTGAGGAACCGCGTCTCGACGAGCGGCTCCCGGACGCGCGACTCGACGGCCCAGAAGACCGCGAACGCGACGACGGCGACGACGATCCCGCCGACGACGAGCGCCCAGTCCGCGGCGCCGAGCTTGCCGGCCTCGTTGAACGCCGTGAGCAGCGCGCCGACACTGACGACCAGGGGCAGCACGCCCCACCAGTCCATCCGGGTGCCGGCGGACGGCTTCGACTCGACGCCCCACACCGCGACCATGGCGGCGGCGACGACCGTGACGACCGCGATGACCCAGAAGATCCCGCGGAAGCCGAAGTGCGTGGCGATCCACCCACCGGCCAGGGCGTCGACGCCGGCGATGCCGCCGTTCACCGCGGTGAGCAGGCCGAGGGCGGCGCCGTACCGCTTCGGGTCGGCGATCTCGTTGCGCAGGACGAGCAGACCGATCGGCACGACCGGGCCGGTGACGCCCTGGACCATGCGGCCGACGAACAGCATCGGCACGTTGACGGCGAGGGCCGCGACGACGCTGCCGACGAGCATCACGAGGAGCATGCCGACCAGGACCCGCTTGCGGCCGACGATGTCGGACAGGCGGGGCAGGAACAGCGAGAACAGCGCGGCGATCGTGAAGAACAGGGTCTGCGAGAGGCCGATGGTCGCGTCGTCCGTGCGGAGCTCCGTCGCCATCGTCGCGAGCGCGGGGCTGAGCATGCTCGCGTTGAGCTGGAACGCGACGCACGCCGCGAGCAGGGCGGCGGTGAGGGCGGCGGTCGACTTCGTCGTCGAGGTGGTGGTCACGGTGCTCAGGCCTCCTGGACCGCAGTGGCGTCGGCGGACCGCGGCGTCCACCCGGTGTCGGGCGTCTCCCCGATGCGCTCGAGGGCGTCCACCACGAGGTCCCAGAAGCGCTCGTGGTCGAGCTCCAGCGCGGCGCTCGTGCGGCAGTCCGCCGGAGCGGGGGCCCGGAAGTCGGCGACGGTCATGCCCAGGGTGTGGCGGCCCTGGGTCTCGACGGTGATCGGGACCTTCACGGCGCGGACGATCGTCGGGTCGATCACGTGCGCGACGGCGCACGGGTCGTGGACGGGCGGGGCGTCGAAGCCCTGGGCGTCCTCGTAGGCCTTGCCGAAGAAGTCGAGCAGCTCGCCGACGAACGCGGCGGGGCCGGTCCCGACGGCGGCGATGCGCGCGGCGACCTCGGGGGTGGCGAGGGCCTGGTGGGTCAGGTCGAGGCCGACCATCACGACCTCCCAGCCGGCGCTGAAGACGATGTCGGCGGCCTCGGGGTCGATGACGATGTTGAACTCGGCGACCGGGCTCCAGTTGCCGACGTGCACGCCGCCGCCCATGAGCACGACCTGCTTGACGCGCTCGACGATGCGCGGCTCCTTGCGGGCCGCGAGCGCGATGTTCGTCAGACCGCCGGTCGGCACGAGGGTGACCGTGCTCGGCTCGTGCGCCATGACGGTGTCGATGATGAGGTCGACCGCGTGCCGCTCGTCGAGGTCGAACGACGGCTCGGGCAGCATCGGCCCGTCGAGGCCGCTCTCCCCGTGGATGTCGGGGGCGACCTCGATCGGGCGGAGCAGCGGGCGGTCGGCACCGGCGGCGAACGGCACGCCGGTGATCCCGGCGATGCGGGCGACGGCGAGGGCGTTCCGGGTGACCTTCGGCAGCGTCTGGTTGCCGACGACGGTCGTCACCGCGAGGAGGTCGATCGTCGGGTTGCCGTGCGCCAGGAGGATGGCGACCGCATCGTCGTGGCCGGGGTCGCAGTCGAGGATGATCTTCTGCGTCGTTGCGTCAGGCACCTGGGGCTCCGCTTCGTCGGGGATCTGGTGTCCGCCCGGGGGCGGCGTGAGGTCTGTGCTTGACGCGGTGGGGTCCGCGTCGTGGAGGAACCAACTCCGGCACGGCGCGTCAAGCGTTTGACATGGAAGCACGTCAAGCGTTTGACGTCAACTCCGAGCGGTCCTCACGCGCTGTCGCGTCCGCCGTCGGTAGGCTCGACGGGTGCCATCCTCCGCCGTGCCGGCCCGTCGTGTGACCGCGGCGATGGTGGCCGAGCGTGCGGGCACGAGCATCGCCACGGTGTCCCTCGTCGTGAACGGCAAGGACCGCGGTCGGGTGTCCGCGCCGATCGCCTCCCGCGTGCGCGATGCCGTCGACGAGCTCGGGTACGTCGTCGACCACGCCGCGAGCTCGCTGGCCCGCGGGACCGGCGACCTCGTGGTCCTCATCGCGCCCGACCTGTCGAACCCCTTCTTCGCCGAGGTGATCCGCGGCGTCCGCGACACCCTCGGCGACCGGTACCAGCTCGTGCTCTCGGTGACCGAGCGCGGCGCACAGCCGTCGACCGCCGACCTGCGGCGCTTCGAGCGACTGCGGCCCGCGGGCATCCTCGTCGATGCCCCCGCTGCGGGCGAGTCCCTCGACGCGAGCGTCCCGGTCGTGCTGCTCGACGCCCCTGATGCCCCCGAGTCCGCGGTCACGGTCGACTACGACCTCTCCCCCGGCATCGACGAACTCGTCGCGCACCTCCGCGAGCAGGGGCACGAGCACGTCGCGTACCTCGACGGCACCGCACGCGTCGCCACGTTCGGCATCCGGCACCGGATGTTCGACGAGGCCTGTGCCGCCGCGGGCATCACCGTCTCGGAGCTCGGTGCCCGCGCGGACCTGACGGTGGACGCCGCCGCGGCGGCGACCGAGCACGCGATCGAGGCCTGGCACGAGGACGGCGTCACCGCCGTGGTCGCCGCCGCCGACACGCTCGCCTACGGGGTGCTGCGCGTCGCGGGCGCGATGGGACTCCGGGTACCGGAGGACCTGGCGGTCGCCGGCTTCGACGACCTGCCGTCGTCGTCGGTCACGGCGCCGGCCCTGACGAGCGTGGCACTCCCCGGTGCCGAGCTCGGTCGGGCCGCGGCGCTCCGGCTCCTCGCGGCGCTCGACGGCACCGCGGTGGAGATCTGAAAAGCGTCGGCAAGGTAAAGAGGGGTGAGTGCCGGTACGATGGCGTTGCTAGTCAGCCGTGCGAAGGAACGGAAGCAGGAAGCAATCATCTGTACAATGCATACGAGTGCAAACCGCTGATACCGCTACGA
>NZ_CAJCKG010000050.1:0-18834 GCF_903970945.1 Curtobacterium sp. ME26 | reverse complement strand
CTCGGCCTTGCTGGGGGAGCCGGGGAGCGCCGGGGAAACGTCCTTCGACGGACCACCGTTGCCGGTGCCGTCCGGGGGCGGCGCCCCGGACCCGTTCGACCCGGCGGCTGCACCGTGGTCCACGGCAGAACCGGTGCTGCCACCGTTCGTGCCGCTGCCCCCGCCGCTCGTGCCGCCACCACCGCCGTCGGCCCCGCTCTCGCCGGCGAGGCCCTCGGCACGGCTCTTCGCGGCACCGAGCTGCGACTGCAGCGACGCGAGCTGGGCCTTGAGCGTCGTGATCTGGTCGCTCCGGGAACCGGACTGCGCGTCGGTCGACTCGAGCTTGCCCTCGAGCTCCCAGATGCGCTGCTGGGCGGCGTCGAGCTTCGCCGTGAGCTCAGCGGCGGTGGGCTGCGCCGCCTGCTTCTTCGGGGTGACCCCGAGGGCGGTCTGGACGGCGGAGGACACCGGGCCGCTGGGCGAGACCCAGACGGTCCAGGTGATGAGGCCGAGCACGAGGACGATCGCGGTCGTGCCGATCGCGGTCCGTCGGGCGTGCTTGCTGGACTGTGCCCACCAGGTGCTGGTGGACCGGATGAGGTCAGACAATGAGGAACGCCTCCAGGGCGAAGATCGCGAACCCGATGAGGTACGGGATCGCCGCGTAGGGGTTGAGGCGACGACGTGCCGTCGTCGGAGCCGGGCGGGCCGCGGGTGCAGCCGAGGCCGCGACGGCCGCCGAGCGCCGGGTGGCGAGCACCGTGGCGGTCGAGTTCGTGGTGGCGTCGGGTCCGAAGAGCTCGTCGAACGCCCGGTCGGCGGCGGCCTGGTCGGTCCGGCCCTGCTCGCCGAGGTCCACCGGGCTCACCGGCGGTGCGCCGAGTGCGGCGGGCTGCACGGCGTCGGCGGGGTCCTCCTGCACCGGTCCGCCGGCGTACGCCCCGGCACGGGTGCCCCAGCCGGACGCGTGCGCCAGGCGGAAGAAGCCGATGAGCCGGATCGGCATGAGGAAGAACGTCGACACGATGATGAACATCGGCAGGCGGAAGAAGTCGCTCGGCTTCTCGGCCAGGTGGCGCATCTGTCGGATCGCCATGCTCAGCACGCTCGAGACGACCATCAGGCCGGCGACGTAGACGAAGCCCGTCGAGAAGCCGTACTGCTGCAGGATGCCCTGGTACAGGTTCTCGCCCTGCCCGGTGACCGCCCGGTAGATCCAGCCGGCGATCACGCCGAAGAGCATGAACGGCAGGATGATGTCGGTCAGGAAGAAGACCGCCAGGATCGGCGCGTGGCCGAGCATCCAGGGCAGCATCCGGAGCGTGTTGTACTGCGAGCCACGCGCCCAGCGCAGCTGCTGCTTGAACAGCTTCTTCACCTGCAGCGGAGCGTCCGTGTACACCAGCGAGGTGTACTGGTAGACGGTCCGGTACCCCTCCTTGAGCGTCAGGTTCGTCAGGGTCCGGTCGTCGGACACCTCGAGGAAGACACCCATGAACTCCTCGTGCATGAACCGGTCCATGACGCGGGCCAGGATGCTGCGGCGGAACGCGATGGTCCGTCCGGGCAGGCAGCCGATCTGCCCGAGCACGCTCTGCGCGGGCATCGAGTAGAGCGCCCGGGAGTTCTCGAGCCAGTCCGCCCAGCGGGTGATCCAGGAGCGGGTCGGCTCGAGGATGCGCTGCCGGGTGGTCACGCCCCCGACGGACTCGTCGGCGAACGGCTTGAGCAGCTCGTCGAGCGTGCCGGGCGTCCAGACCGTGTCCGAGTCGACGAGGATCGTGATGTCGCCGTTCGACATCTCGGTCCCGACCTTCACGGCGTTGCGCTTGCCGGGGATCGGGGTGTGGGTCCAGCGGACGAGCGGGGCGAACTCGTCGCAGACCCCTTCCAGCGCCTCGTTGCGGGCGCCGTTGATGACGACGATGATCTCGCCCGGACGCTGCTCGACCATGCGGCCGATCACGTCACGGAAGAGGTCGAGCGGCTCGTCCACGACGGGGACGACCACGCTGGTCGTCCCGACGAAGGTGCCGGTGTAGGGGCGGTAGCGGGCCGACAGGATGACCTTGAGCAGCCAGAGCAACCAGATCACCGCGGAGTACACGGCGAACAGGTAGAACTCGGGGTGCCCTTCGACCATCTGCCGGATCTGCAGAATGAAGGTGAACATCGATCCCTGCTTCAACGTTCGAGGTGGGGATTCCGCTTCATCGAGGAACCAGTGGTCGGTTCGGGTGAGGCAATTGAGACAGAAGCCGGGCACCGGCGCAACGCGCCCCTCGTGCGGGGGTACCGTCGCTTCGTTCCGGGGTACACCACTGTCCTCCACCGGCGGTCGCGAGCGTGTCCGCACTGCTGCTGACAGCAGCAGTGCGGACCGGACGGTGGCTCGCGACGCCGCTCGCGGTCGGTCGAGCGGCCGGGAGGCACGACCGCACCACCCAGGGAAAGCCCTGTTCAGGAGATTATGCGGTCCTCGCGGCGCTCGCTCAGCGCGCGTCCGTCGCCGCGCCGGACCACCCTGTGTCCCCGCTGAACGGAGACATCCCGTGGGGGACCCACCGGGGTACGCGGTCTCGGCGACCGGGGTACGGATCCGCCCGCGCGGAAGTCGCTACTGACGACATGTCATCTTCGCGTGTTCTGCGTCGTCCCGGGCGTGTCGCCGCGGGGTACCGACCGTCGGGGCAGCCTCGTCAGGCGCCGTAGAACTCGCGCTCGAACACCTGCCGAGCACGCCGCGTGACGCCCAGGTAGTCCTCCTCGAGCAGCGAGGCGGACCCGGGCGGGTACTCCAGGAGGCGAGCGATGCCCTCGAGCTGGACCCGGTCCACTGGCAGGACGTCGGTCGTCCGCCCGGACCAGAGCACGAGCGCGCTCCGGGTGCGGGAGGCGAAGCGCCAGGCGGCCTCGAGCCGCTCGGCGTCCTCGGGGGCGACGAGGTCGGCCGCGGTGGCGGCGTGGAGGGCCTCGAGGGTCGACGTCGTCCGGAGGCCCGGGACGGTCGTGGCGTGCTGCAGCTGCAGGAGCTGGACGAACCACTCGACGTCGCTCAGCGAGCCGCGCCCGAGCTTGAGGTGCCGGGCGGGGTCGGCGCCGCGGGGCAACCGTTCGGACTCGACGCGCGCCTTGATCCGGCGGACCTCACGGACCTCGCGGTCGTCGATGTGCTCCGGGTACCGGGTGCGGTCGGCCAGGTGCTCGAAGTCCCGCAGGAGCCGGTCGTCACCGACGGCACCGCGGGCACGGAGGAGCGCCTGCGCCTCCCACGTCAACGACCACCGCGCGTAGTAGGCGCCGTACGACTCGAGCGTCCGCACCACGGGACCGTTCTTCCCCTCCGGACGCAGGTCGATGTCGAGCTCGAACGGGTGGACGGCGTCGTCGGTCAGCCGCGACAGCTCACGGACGATCCGCTGTGCCGCCCGCGAGGCCTGCTCGGACTCGAGGCCCTCCGGTGCCCGGTACACGTAGAGCACGTCGGCGTCGGAGCCGAAGCCGAGCTCCCGGCCGCCGAACCGACCCATCGCGACGATGCCGAACGCGAGTCCCTCGGGAGCGTCCCGTCGCGCGAGGGTGAGCGCGCCGGTCAGGGTGGCCTCGGAGACGTCGGACAGCGCCGGACCGAGCGCGTCCACGTCCAGGTGCCCCAGGACCGCGGCCATGCCGAGCCGGAGCGTCTCGCGACGTCGGGCGGACCGGACGAGCGCGGCGGCACCGTCGACGTCGTCGCCGTGCCGGGCGGTCGTCGCGGCGTGCTCGGCGAGCAGCGACGCCAGCGGGCGGGGCCGGAGGAGCGCCTCCGGCTCGTCGAGCCACGCGACGGCCTCCGGGAAGCGCTCGAGCAGTCCGGCGAGGAACGCGGACTCGGACAGCACGGTCGTCAGCGAGTGCGCCGCGCCGGAGGAGTCGCGGAGCATGCGGAGGAACCAGCTCGACTCCCCCAGGGTGTCGCTCAGGCGCCGGAACGCGAGCAGGGCGCGGTCCGGGGCCGGCCCCTCGGCCATCCAGCGCAGCAGCACCGGGAGCAGGTTGCGCTGGATCGCAGCCCGTCGACTCGTGCCCTGCGTGAGCGCGCGGATGTGCCCGAGCGCGCCCGAGGGGTCCGCGAAGCCGATCGCGCCGAGTCGGTCGGCCGCCTGGTCGCTCGTCAGCACGATCTCGCCGTCCGTCGCCGCCACGGCGGAGAGCAGCGGACGGTAGAACAGCCGCTCGTGCAGCCCCCGGACCTCGAGCTTCACCCCGCGCCAGCGCTGCTCGAGCGCGACGGCGGAGGTCGCGAGGCCGGTCGAACGCGCGAGGATCCGGAGCTCGTCGGGGTCGTCCGGCATGAGGTGGGTGCGCTGCAGGCGCCGGAGCTGGATGCGGTGCTCGAGCAGGCGCAGCAGGGCGTAGTCCGGCCCGAACCGGGCGGCCTCGGGCCGGCCGACGTACCCGGCGGCCGCGAGGGCGTCCATCGCCTCGAGCGTCGACCGCACCCGCACCGTCTCGTCGTCGCGCCCGTGCACGAGCTGCAGCAGCTGCACCGTGAACTCGACGTCCCGCAGCCCGCCGGGCCCGAGCTTGAGCTGCCGGTCGACCTCGGCGTCCGGGATGTGCTCGGTGACGCGCTCCCGCATCCGCTGCACCGACTCGACGAACCCGGGCCGCCCGGCCGAGGTCCACACGAACGTGGCCACCGCGGCGGCGTACCGCTCCCCCAGGTCGCGGCTGCCGGCGATGGGACGCGCCTTCAGCAGCGCCTGGAACTCCCACCCCTTCGCCCACCGCTCGTAGTACGCGACGTGCGAGTCGAGCGTGCGGACGAGCGCGCCGTCCTTGCCCTCCGGCCGGAGGTTCGCGTCCACCTCCCACAGTGCGGGCTCCGCCGCGAGGTCGGTGATCGCGTGCGTCGCGGCGATCGCCAGGCGCGTCGCGATGAGCACGGCACGGTCGGTGCCGACGCCCGTGTCGGCCTCGTCGTCGCGCGTCGGTTCGGTGACGAAGATGACGTCGACGTCGCTGACGTAGTTGAGCTCGCGGGCGCCGGCCTTGCCCATCGCGATCACGGCCAGGGGCGTCGCCGCCACGTCGGCGGCCGGGAAGGGCACCTCGCGGCGCGCCACGTCCACCGCGGCCTCGAGCGCGGCACCGGCGAGGTCGGCGAGACCGGCCGCAACGGCGGGGAACGCGGCCGTGGGGGCCGGGTGGAGCACGTCGAACAGCGCGATCTGCGCGAGGTGTCGCCGGTAGCGCACGCGCAGGCGGAGCCGGGCGTCCTCCCCCGTGGCGCCGTCGACGGCCTCGGCCAACGACGCGGTGTACTCGTCCTGCGTCCACGGCGGGGTGACCGGGTCGAGCAGCAGAGCGATCTCCGCGGGCCGACGGTGCAGGAACTCCCCCAGCCCGACCGAGGCCCCGAGCAGGCGGACGAGCCGCTCGGTCGCGGCCTCGTCGGCCAGGACGGGGCGGAGCTCGTCCGGCGCGCGGTCGAGGAGCCGTTCCAGCAGGCGCAGCGCGCCGTCCGGGTCGGCCGTCGACTCCCACAGTGCCGGGGCGTCCGCGACCGGCACCCGCCCGACGGGGCCGGTGCGTGCCTCCAGTCCGGCGATCCGTTCGAGGCTCTCCGACAGCTCCGCGAAGCCCAGGCGGGCCAACTCGGAACGGGACGTCCGCGTCCGACCGGTCATGTGGTGCGCTCCGGGCGTGCTGCTAGAGCGCGCCGAGGTTGGTGTTCAGCTCGAACGGCGTGACCTGGTCGCGGTACGCCTTCCACTCCTGCCGCTTGTTGAGCAGCACGAAGTTGAATACCTGCTCGCCGAGCGTCTCGGCGACGAGCTCGGAGTCCTCCATCAGGCCGAGGGCGTGGTCGAGGCTCGCCGGGAGCTGCTTGTAGCCGAGGGCCTTGCGCTCGGCGTCGGACAGGCTCCAGACGTTGTCCTCGGCCTCCGGCGGGAGCTCGTAGCCCTCGTCGATGCCCTTGAGACCGGCGGCCAGCAGGAGCGAGTAGGCCAGGTACGGGTTGGCCGCGGAGTCGATGCCGCGGTACTCGACCCGAGCCGACTGGCCCTTGTTCGGCTTGTACAGCGGGACTCGGACGAGCGCCGAGCGGTTGTTGTGGCCCCAGGTCACGAACGACGGGGCCTCGTCACCGCCCCAGAGGCGCTTGTACGAGTTGACGAACTGGTTCGTCACGGCGGTGATCTCGGGCGCGTGACGCAGCACCCCGGCGATGAAGTGCTTCGCGGTCTGCGAGAGCTGGTACTCGCCGCCCGCCTCGTAGAAGGCGTTCTGGTCGCCCTCGAACAGCGACACGTGCGTGTGCATGCCCGAGCCCGGCTGGCCGGAGAGCGGCTTCGGCATGAAGGTGGCGTAGACGCCCTGCTCGATCGCGACCTCCTTCACCACCGTGCGGAAGGTCATGATGTTGTCCGCCATGGTGAGGGCATCGGCGTAGCGCAGGTCGATCTCGTTCTGCCCGGGACCGGCCTCGTGGTGGGAGAACTCGACGGAGATGCCGAGGTCCTCGAGCATCCGCACGGAGCGGCGGCGGAAGTCGTGCGCGCTGCCACCCGGGACGTTGTCGAAGTAGCCGGCCTGGTCGACGGGCTGCGGCCCGCCGTCCTTCCAGTCGCGGCTCTTCAGGAGGTAGAACTCGATCTCCGGGTGCGTGTAGAACGTGAAGCCGCGGTCGCTCGCCTTGGCCAGCGTGCGCTTCAGGACGTTCCGCGGATCGGCGACGGCGGGCTGCCCGTCCGGCGTCGTGATGTCGCAGAACATGCGCGCGGTCGGATCGATCTCGCCCCGCCACGGCAGGATCTGGAACGTCGAGGGGTCCGGGTGCGCGAGCACGTCGGCCTCGTAGCTGCGGGTCAGGCCCTCGATCGCGGAGCCGTCGAACCCGATGCCCTCCGCGAAGGCACCCTCGACCTCGGCCGGGGCGATCGCGACGGACTTCAGCGTGCCGATGACGTCGGTGAACCAGAGTCGGATGAACTTGATGCCCCGCTCCTCGATGGTGCGGAGCACGAAGTCCGTCTGCTTGTCCATGGACGCCCTTTCCGTGGTGCTGCTGGGGCCTCCAGCCTATTGGTCCCCGTCGTCCCAGCGCTCGTTGTTCGCCTTGATGCGGTCCAGGGCGTGTTGCGCCTCGTCACGCGTCGCGAACGGACCGATGCGGTCGCGCTGCGGGGACTGCGGGCCCTGCTCGACCTGCCCGGTCTTGTCGTTGAACCACCACTGGGACTCGATGCGTTCGTCGCTCATGGCGCCACCGTACCCACGGGGGCCGGGCCACGCCCGGGCGCGCTGCGCGCTGGGCCGAGGCTCGCGCTGGCGGACAGGTTCGCGCGTCGGGACCGCGAGTCTCGTCCGCGGGGCCGAGCCTCGTGTGCGCCCCGCGCCCGACGCGACGGCCTGGAGGCCCGGTGCCGGCCCGCCGGGCGCGCACCGGTCCTCCAGGCGCTCGCCCTGCGGCGGGGCCGGGCCGCGGGCGCGACGGGCTCGTGCCGCACCCGGTTAGAGTGGTCGCCATGCCCCGGGACGCACACGGACACCTGACCGCCGGCCGGATCTCCCCCCAGCGCCCCGTCCCGAAGGACATCGAGCGCCCCGAGTACGTCGGGCGCGCGGAGCCGCACGAGCACGGTCTCGGCGACACCTACACGCCCGACGAGGTCGAGCGGATCCGGGCGGCCGGACGCATCGCTTCGCGGGCCATCGACGCCGTCGGCGAGGCGATCCGCCCGGGCGTCACCACCGACGAGCTCGACCGCATCGGCCACGAGTACGTCGTGTCGCACGGCGCCTACCCCTCGACGCTCGGCTACCGCGGGTACCCGAAGTCGCTGTGCTCGAGCCTCAACGAGGTCATCTGCCACGGCATCCCGGACGACACCGTGCTGCAGGAGGGCGACCTGGTCAACATCGACGTCACCGCCTACAAGGACGGGATGCACGGCGACACGAACCGCACGTTCGTCGTCGGCGAGGCATCGCAGGAGGTGCAGGACCTGGTCGACCGCACGCGGCTCGCGCTCGAGCGCGGCATCAAGGCGGTCGCCCCGGGCCGCCAGGTCAACGTCATCGGCCGCGCCATCGAGGCCTACGCCAAGCGCTTCGGCTACGGCGTCGTGCGGGACTACACCGGGCACGGAGTCGGGCGGGCCTTCCACTCCGGCCTGATCATCCCCCACTACGACGCACCCCAGTACGACACCGTCATCGAGCCCGGCATGGTGTTCACCATCGAGCCGATGCTCACCCTCGGCGGCATCGACGCGGACATCTGGTCGGACGACTGGACCGTCAGCACCCGCGACAAGTCGTGGACCGCACAGTTCGAACACACCCTCGTCGTCACCGAGCGCGGCGCGGAGCTCCTCACCGTCTCCTGACGGACCTCCTCCCCCAGAAAGGCACACCCATGACCACCCTCGCAGTCGGCGTCGACATCGGCGGTACGGGCATCAAGGGCGCGATCGTCGACGTCACCACCGGCGAACTCCAGACCGACCGGATCAAGAAGGCCACCCCCGAGGGCGGCAAGCCCCACGACATCGTCGCCGTGGCGAAGTCGATCCTCGACGAGCTCGCCCCCGCCGCCGACGTGCCGGTGGGCGTCTGCTTCCCCGCGATCGTCCGCGACGGCAAGACCATGTCGGCGGCGAACGTGTCGAAGAAGTGGATCGGCTTCGAGGCCGAGGCTCTCTTCGAGAAGGAGCTCGGCCGCTCCATCCACTTCGTCAACGACGCCGACGCCGCCGGGTTCGCCGAGCAGCAGTTCGGTGCGGCGAAGGGCAAGGACGGGCTCGTCGTGGTCACGACGCTCGGCACCGGGATCGGCACCGCGCTCATCAACGACGGCGTGCTCATCGTGAACTCCGAGCTCGGGCACCTCGAGATCGACGGGCACGACGCCGAGTCCCGCGCGTCGTTCGCCGCCAAGGAACGCGACGACCTGTCGTGGAAGCACTGGGCGAAGCGGCTGCAGAAGTACTACTCGACGCTCGAGGCGCTGCTCTCCCCGGAGCTCTTCGTCGTGGGCGGCGGCGTGTCGAAGCACCACGAGGAGTTCCTCCCGCTGCTCGACCTGCAGGCCGAGATCATCCCGGCGACGCTCCGCAACAACGCCGGGATCATCGGCGCGGCGACCCTGGCGGCCACCAGCAGGTAGTCCGGTCCGGCCCTGCGGCGACGGGTCGTCCTTCCGCACCCTCGACGCGCCCGGCCTCCGTCGCCGAGGTTCCACGACCCGCCGCGGTCGTCCCGTCGCGGATCCGGGGAGACAGACCGCGCGGCACGAGATGCCGACATCGTGGAACCTCGGGAAGCTGCGGCCGAGGCGCACTCGCGCCCCGGACTGCCGGTACAATCGCTGGTGCGAACGGGTCGGTGAGACGGTCGCGTCACTCCCCCGGGAGTGCCGAGGAACGTCCGGGCTCCACAGAGCAGGGCGGTGGGTAACACCCACCCGGAGCAATCCGCGAGACAGTGCCACAGAAAGCAGACCGCCGGCGGCGACGTCGGTAAGGGTGAAACGGTGGTGTAAGAGACCACCAGGGGTCCGGGTGACCGGATCCGCTCGGTAAACCTCGCCCGGAGCAAGGTCAGACAGAGGACGACGAGGCTGCTCGCTGAGTCCTCGGGTGGACCGCTGGAGGCCGGCGGCAACGTCGGTCCGAGAGAGATGGCCGTCACCGCGAGAGCGGGACAGAACCCGGCGTACGGCCGGCCCGTTCGCACCACACGCCCGCCGCGGGTCTCGCACATCCGCAGCGAGACTCGCGCCTCGGCGTGCGCAGGCACGCGTAGACGGACGGGAGGCGCGGTGCCAGCCGGCACCGCGCCTCCCGTCCGTCGCGTGGTCGCGCTACAGGCCGGACTCGGCCGTCCGCACCAGGATCGCGTCGCTGTCCGGGCAGAGCACGACGTCGTCGGGCGCCGCCTGCCGGATCGTCTGCAGGTCGGAGTTCGTGAGCGTCACGCCCGACGCCGTCGACACGCCACCCTGCAGCAGCGACGCGCCGAAGCCGTAGCGATCCCGCTGCCGGTCGTAGAGCGCCAGCAGGTCAGCGGGCACCTTCGCCGCGACGCTCGCGCGGCTCTGCACCGCGGCGTCCCGGTCGGCCTGCACCCGGGCGATCTCGGCGTCGCGCTCCCCCACGAGCGTGGTGCGGTCGGCCTCGACGCGGGCGAGCTCCGCCTCGATGTCCCCGACGCGGGCGCGGTGCACGTCGAGCTGCTCCATGACCTCGAGCTCGGCGGTCTCGAGGTCACCGATGCGCCGACGCAGCGACTCCATCTCGCTCTGCAGTCCGGCGACGTCCTTGGCGTTCGACGCGTTCTGCAGCATCGTCGTGTCGCGCTCGATGCGGGCCTGAGCGGTCGCGGTGTCGGACTCGAGCCGTGCGAGGTCACGCTCGGCGTCCTCCACCTGGCCGGTCGCGGCGGCCAGCTGCGCACGGAGCGACGCCGCGGCGGTGCCGAGCTCGGTGAGCCGGTCGCCCTTCTGCAGCGCGGTGATGCGGTGCGTCAGCCGCGTCACGTCGTTGTCGAGGCGCTGGAGGTCGAGGAGGACGACCTGGTCCTCGGGTGCTGCCTTCACGGTCGGTCTCCTTCGGGGGCGGGTGCGGACGCCGGCTCGGCGTCCGCTGCGGTCGGGCTGGCGGGTCCGGCTGCCGGCAGGACGGCGAAGTCCCAGGGGTCGGTGCGGAGGTCGCTGACGGTGACCCGGATACCCGTCGCGCGACGGAGCTGCTCGGCGGCCACGTCGAGCCACAGCCACTCGGTCGCCCAGTGCGACGTGTCGACGAGCGCCGGGCCGTCCACGAGCAGGGCCTGCTCGCGGAACTCCGAGGCGGGGTGGTGCCGGAGGTCGCTCGTGACGTAGACGTCGGCGGCGCGGACGGCCGGGTTGCCGAGCAGAAGTCGCCGGCACCGGCGCAGAGGGCGACCGTGCGGACCGGACGGTCGAAGTCGCCGGAGACCCGGACGCCCGTCGCGGTGGGTGGCAGGAGGTCGACGAGCGTGCGGGCGAGGGCACCGAGGGTCGTACCGGCCGGCAGCACACCGACGCGGCCGATGCCCGTCGCGGCGTCCTGCCCCGGCTCGAGGGGCCGCTGCTCGGTGAGACCGAGCCGGTCGGCCAGCACCGCGGAGGTGCCCGTGGTCACGACGTCGGCGTTCGTGTGCGCGGCGAGCAGGGCGGTACCACCCCGGACCAGGGTGGCGAGCACGCGGCCCTTCGCGGTCGTCTCGTCGATGGTCGTCACCCCGCGGAGCAGCAGCGGGTGGTGCGTCAGGAGCAGGTCCGCTCCGAGCGCCACGGCCTCGTCGGCGGTGGCCGGCACGGCGTCGACGGCGAGGTGCACGTGCTCGATCGGCTGGTCCGGGTGCCCGGACACGAGCCCGACGGCGTCCCAGGACTCGGCGCCGGCGGCGGGCCACAGGTCCTCGGTGACGGCCTGGAGTTCGCGGAGCGTCGGCATCCCGTCAGTCTACCGAGCCGTCGGCAGCGTGCGGTCCGGCAGCGTGCGGTCCGTCAGCGACGGCCGAACAGGGCACGCAGGCGCGCGACGAGTCGTGTCCACCACCCGGCGTCGGCCGAGGCGTCGACGGTGTCGACGGGTGCGTCGCCCGCCGCGGCGTCGCGCTCGACCGGGAGCGAGACCGCCTCCGGCAGCACGACCGGGGTGCTCGCCGTCGTGCCGGCGTGCGCCGTGAGGGCAGCGGCGAACGCGGCACGGTCGATGACGGTCGGTCCGGTCGCGGGCTGCACGAGCGGGGTGGGGCGCGTCGACGCGGAGACCGGCGGGCCGGCCTGGAGGGACAGCGCCGGTCGCACCGGCTCGTCACGCACCGGGGCGGTCACCTCGGCGCCGGTGGCGGTCACGGTGCGTCGGGTCGTGCTGGCTGCGGTCGTCGCGGGCGCGGTCGCGGCGGGTGCGGGCACCGCGGTCCGCGTCGCACGGGCGGCCGCCGCGTCGCGGACGGGCGTCGGCAGCGGGCCGGTGGCCGCACGACGGGCGGCGGCGCGCTCGCGTCGCTCGGCCTCGTCGGCGGCGTCGGCGAGCAGGTCGGCGAAGACGGCACGGGCGAAGGCGCGGGCGGCCTGCACCTCGGCGTCGTCGAGGTCGGCGACCGTGGTCTCCCAGGCGGCGAGTCGGGCGAGGTCCTCGTCACGGCGGCGGACCTCGTCCTCCAGCAGGACGATGCGCTCGATCGTGGTGCGGCCGCTCGACGCGGCGACCTCGACGGCGAGGTCCTCGAAGCGCAGGGCGATCCGGGCCGGGGGTTCGGGGAACGCGGGGGCGCACGCGGCGACGTGACGGGCACGGTCACGACGGCGGAACGCGGTGGCGTCCGTGCTGGTGGCGGTCGCCGACGGGGTCACCGGCGACTCGACGACCGGCGACGCGGCGGTCTCGTCAGCGGGCACCACCGGCCGCTGCACGGGACCCGTGACCGGCGGCACCACGAGGTCCGCCAGGTAGGGCGACCGGGTGGCCGGGACGTCCCGGAGCCACTCCTCGAGCTCGCGCCCGAAGGGGTCCACGAGGGGGGTGCGCGCGCCGGGCTGAGTCTCCATGTGACGCAGGATAGATTTCACGGGCTGGCGAGGGTGGGAGATCCGCGGTGTGTCGCGCATCCCGCCGCACTGTACGTGACGTGTCGGTCCGGACGTGAGCGGCGTGTCAGCGTCCCACGGCGTCGCGGACGAACCCGTCGAGGAGCCGTCGTCCCTCCGGCCACGCCCCGACGCCGCTCGCCACGTTGACGTGCTGCCGCTCCCCCACCCGGAGCACCCGGGCACCGAGCGTGGACGCGAAGGCCGTGGCCCGCTCCGCCGAGCAGTACGGGTCGTCCTCGCTCACGACGAGGGCCGTCGGCGTCGTGACCGCGCCGCCGGGTGGCCCGAAGCCCCGTGCGGCGTCGGGGAAGGCCGGAGCGGTCGGGTCGGGCGGTGCGACCAGGAACGCGCCGGCGGCCCCACCGTCGTCGTGCGCGGTGAGCCAGCGGGCGGCAGCGAGCACCCCGAGGCTGTGCGCGACGAGCACCGGAGGGCGGGCGCACGCGGCGACCGCGTCCGAGATCGCCCGGTCCCAGTCGTCCGGGTCCGGCGCCGACCACGACGCGGGAGCGATGCGGACGGCCTCCAGTCCGCGGTCGTCCTGCCAGCGTGACTGCCAGTGCTCCGGGTCCGAGTCCCAGATGCCCGGCACGACGACCCACGGGTACCGGTCGGCGGCGTGCTCGTGCTCGTGCATCCGGGCAGCGTAGCGGGACGTGCCGCGTCAGCCGTGCAGGGTGTCGCGGGGGTACTCGCCGAAGCGCTGGTGGTACGCCGCCGAGAAGCGTCCGAGGTGCGCGAAGCCCCACCGCACGGCGACGGAGGCGATCGTCAGCTGGCCCGGGCTGCCCGCGACGAGCTCCTCGCGCACGCGGTCCATGCGGATGCCGCGGAGCATCGCGTTCGGTGCCGTGCCGACCTGGCGCTGGAACGCCTGCTGGAGCCCACGGACGCTCAGCCCGACGTGCTCCGCGACGTCCGTCGTGGTGATGGGCGTGTGCGCGTACGCGTGCATGTACTCGACCGCCTCGCGCACGCGGCTGGTGGCCCCCTGCGGCACGGGCGACTCCGGCGCGAGCTGCTGGTGCGGGAAGGTGTGGAGCATCGCGAGCGCCGTCTCACGGGCGGTCTCGGCGAGCAGGAGCGGGGACGGCTCGGCGGGGCCGAGCACGACGCGGGCGGCACGGGCGACCTGGGCGTTCCACCCACGGAGGTCCTCGGTGCGCGGGCGCTGGGCGTGGTCGAACACGAGCGGGCCGGCCTGGCCGCCGTGTTCCTCGGCGGCGACGCGCTCGAGGAAGCGCCGGTCGAAGTGCACGAGGTTCTGCCGGATGTCCTCGAGCTCGAAGACGAACGGCCGGCCGCTCGGGAACACCACGGGCGTGCCGGGCGCGAAGGTCACGTCGTCGCGACCCACGTCCACGGTGCCGCCGCCGTCGGTCGTCCACATCACGACGTACTCGTCGCCGGCGGTGGCCTGCCCGGTGGCCTTCGCGTCGAAGTGCGTCGTCCGCAGGGACATCGAGCCGTCCCCGACCATGCGGAACCGGTACGCGAAGGAGCGCTCCGTGTTCGCCCCGTTGAAGTGCGCACCCTCGTAGGCGTCGGAGAAGAGGTCGAGCGCCGCGCCGAGGTCGGTACCGGACGCCTCGTAGCGCAGTCGTGGGTCCGCGCGGGTCTCGGTGCTCATCAGGGTGAGCGTGTCACCCCGACCGGTCCGGGGCACGGTCGGCTCCGCAGGGTGCGCGGAACGGCTGCCGGAGTGCGTGAACCGGATGGTCGTCCACCCCCGCACGGGGTGCACGTCCGTGCCGTCTCAGTGCCGTCCGCGCCGGACGACCCACTGGTTGCGCCCGTCGACCCGCTCGTAGCGCAGGTCGTCGACGACCATCTGCACGAGCGCGAGTCCGCGTCCGCCCTCCGCCATGGCGTCCGGCAGGTGCGCGGCGGACGGGTCGACCGACACGGGGACGCCGTCGTCCACCATCGTCACGACGACGTCGTCGGGCCGGACGGCGAACCGCATGGAGCACGCGATGCGGCTGCCGGCCGCACCGTGCTCGATGACGTTCGACGCGAGCTCGACGAGGGCGAGTTCGAGCGCCATGCGGTCCTCGACGGACAGGTCCGGCTCGCGGTCCCATACCGAGGACAGGAAGGCGTGCACCGCCGTCACGTCCTCGGGCGGGCAGGCGAGATCGAGCACGTGCTCGCCCATGGTGACGGTCATCCCCAGTTCGTGACCGCGGCGTCCCCGTCGGGGTACGTCCGCAGGATCTTGTCGATGTTGGACAGCTTGAGGACCATCTGGACCTGCTCGGAGGGCGCCGCGATGCGCAGGTCCCCGCCGGCCTGGCGCGCGGTCTTCAGGCAACCGACCAGCGCGCCGAGCCCGGACGAGTCCATGAACTCGACGCCGGAGAGCTCGACGACGAGTCGTGCCCGGCCGCCGCCGACCACCTTCGCCACGGTCTCGCGGAACGCGCCCGCGCTGACCATGTTGAGCCGGCCGCTGCACTCCAGCACGGCCGTGTCGTCCGTTGCCTCGTGTACGACGATGTCCATGCAGGTGCCTCCTCGGTCCGGAACGGGTGCACGTTGCAACCTACCGGGTCGGTGCCCTCAGGCGGAACGGCCCCGCCGCGTCGCGACGAGCTGGACCACCACGGCCGCCGCGATGAGGGTGGCCATCACGGCCCCCATCGCGGTCGCGGTGCCGCCGAGCGCACCCGCGAGTGGCGTCCCGAGGCCGCCGAGCCCGAAGGTCAGCCCGCCCTGCAGCGCCGCCGCCGTGCCCGGGTGCGCCGCGCCGACCGCCTGGGTCCGCGTCATCGCCGCCGGCAGCACGAAGCCCCACGCGCCGGTGACGACGGACAGTGCGCACCAGACCGCCACGGGGCCGGTGCCGGCCACGGCGAAGACCAGGACGGCCGCGCTCCCCATCGCACCGACGACCAGACCGGCCGTCAGGAGCGTGTCCTCGGAGAACCGCCCGACGACCCTCCGGAACACCAGCGTCGTGACGATCATCATCGACGCGTTCGTCGCGAACACGAGCGTGTAGAGCTGCTCCGAGAACCCGTACTGCCGCTGGAACACGAACGAGCTCGTCGCGATGTAGGCGAAGAACCCGATCGTCGAGAGCACGCCGGTGAGCACGTACGCCCGGAAGCGCCCGATCGCCATGAGGTCGCGGATGCGTCGGCCGTTCGCCCGGAACCCGGTGCCCCCGCGCGCCGTCGCGGGCAGGGTCTCGCCGAAGCGGAGCGCCACGGCCGCGGTGAACACGGCACCGAGCACCGCGAGCACGACGAACATGAGCCGCCACGAGCCGACGGTCAGGACGGCTCCCCCGGCGAGCGGGGCGACCACCGGCCCGATCGCGTTGATCGCAGCGAGCGTGCCGAACACCTTCGCGGTGCGCGGCCCCGTCGTCGTGTCGGACACCATCGCACGTCCGGCGACGGCCCCGGCGGCGCCCGCCAGGCCCTGCACCACCCGCGCCACGACGAGGGTGGTCGCGTCGGGCGCGAGGGCGCAGCCGACCGAGGCCAGGGCGAACCCGGCGGTGCCGACGAGCAGCAGCGGGCGCCGGCCGATGCCGTCGCTCACGGGGCCGGCGAGCAGCTGTCCGACCGCGAACGCGACGAGGAACGCGGTGAGCGAGAGCTGCACGACGCCGGGCGACGTCCCCAGCTCGCGCGCGATGGTCGGCAGCGCCGGGATGTACATGTCGGTCGCGAAGGGCGAGACGCCGACGATGAGCGCGAGCGGGACGATCGGCGGCAGCACGCCACCGGTCGCGGGTCGGCCGGTCCGTTCGCGCTCCGTCGTCACGAACGCAACGCTACGCGTCCGCGAATCGATTCGACAGGACCCTCACCGTGGTCGCACCGGACGGGAGGCGCGACGCCCGCCGGCACCGCGCCTCCCGTCCGGCACCGGGTCGCGATCGCGACCCGTCGGGACAGCCCGTCGGATCAGCCCGTGTTCTGCAGGCCGGCGGCGATCCCGTTGACCGTCAGGAGCAGCAACCGGTGGTCGCCGTCCGTCGGGTCGGTGCTGCCGGTGGTCCGGATCGACCGGAGCGCTCGGAGCTGCAGGTGCGACAGTGCGTCGACGTACGGGCTGCGGAGCCGGACGGCGCGGGCGAGCACCGGCCGGTCCTCGAGCACGTCGCTGCCGCCGGAGACCCGGAGCACCCAGTCGCGGGTGCGGAGCATCTCGTCGAGGACCTTCGCCGCGAGGTCGTCGCGGTCGGCGAGCTCGAGGTACCGGCGGGCGATCTGCTCGTCGGTCTTGGCGAGGGACATCTCGACGTTCTTGATCATCGCGCCGAACAGGGGCCACTCGGCGTACGCGGCACGGAGGACCTCGACGTCGCCGACGGCCTCGAGCGCGGAGCCCAGGCCGTACCAGCCGGCGAGGTTGATGCGCGCCTGCGTCCACGAGAACACCCACGGGATGGCGCGGAGGTCCTCGAGGGACTCGACGCTCAGGCCGCGACGGGCCGGCCGGGAGCCGAGCGGCAGCAGCCCGATCTCCTCCATCGGCGTCACGCGGGCGAACCACGGCGCGAAGCCGTCGGCCTTGACCAGGTCGTAGAACGCCTGCCGGGAGACGTCGTCGAGCTGCTGTGCGAGCTCGGCGAACCGGGTGGCGGCGACCGCCGTCCGGTCCTCGTTCGACGGCGACGACGCGAAGAGCGTCGCCGAGGCCATCTGCTCGAGGTGCCGCGCGGCGATGTCCTGGTCGCCGTACTGGGCGAAGATGACCTCGCCCTGCTCGGTGAGCTTCAGGCGCCCGTCGATCGACCCCGGCGGCTGCGCGAGCACCGCCTCGTTCGCGGGTCCGCCACCACGGCCGAGTGAGCCGCCGCGTCCGTGGAAGAGCGTGAGCTCGACGTCGTTGTCCCGCGCCCAGTCGGCGATCCGCGCCTGGGCGTCGTAGAGCGCGAGGTTCGCCGACACCGGGCCGACGTCCTTCGACGAGTCCGAGTACCCGAGCATGACCTCGAGTCGCCGCCCGGTCGCCGCGAGCCGTCGCTGGAACGGCTCGGTGCGGACGGCCTCGTCGAGGATGTCGACGCTCGCGTGCAGGTCGGCGAAGGTCTCGAAGAGCGGGATGACGTCGAGCACGGGCGCCGCGTCGCCGCACGCCGCCGTCGCCAGCTCGTGCACGTTCGCCAGGTCGGCGGCGGACTGCGTGAAGGACACGATGTACCGGTGCGCCGACCGCACGCCGTAGCGCTGCTGCAGGTCCGCGACGGTGCGGAACACCGCGAGGACCTCCTCGGTCGTGTCGCTGAGCGGCTCCCCCGAGCGGATCTCGGCGAGGGCGGTGCGGTGGACCTGCGAGTGCTGGCGGACCTCGAGCTCGGCCAGGTGGAAGCCGAACGTCTCGACCTGCCACACGAGGTTCTGCAGCTCGCCGTTCGCGGTGCGGGCGGCACCGGCCGCGACGAGCGAGGCCTGGATCACCCGGAGGTCGGCGAGCAGTTCCTCGGGACCGCCGTACGCCAGGCCGTCATTCCCGCGGCGGGTCGCACGGATCCGCGCGGCCACGAAGAGCAGCGCCCGACGGTGGGTCTCGTTCGGCGCGCGCACGCCGATGCGCTCGGCGATGCCCGGGTCGAGCGCCTCCTGCGCGGCGACCAGCGCCTGGAGCCCGGCGTCGGCCGGGGTCTCGGCGGCGTCGAGGGTCAGCGCGGCGCCGATGCGGGTGGCCGCGCGCGACAGGCCGAGCAGGATGTGCTCCGCCGCGATGTCGGCGGCCTGCCGGGTCACGGCCGCGGTGACGTGCGGGTTGCCGTCGCGGTCGCCGCCGATCCACGTGCCGAAGCGCACGAAGGCGGGAGCGGTCACCGGCGCCCGGCCGGCGTCGTCGCCGAGCAGCCGGTCGTCGAGCAGGCGGTAGACCTGCGGCACGATCTCGAACAGCGTCTGGTCGAAGACGCTCATCGCGGTGCGGACCTCGTCGAGCGGGGTCGGTCGCGTGGTCCGCAGCGGCGAGGTGCGCAGGAGCGTCGTGATCTCCTCGAGCAGGCGCCGCTCGTTCTCGGCGCGCGCGGTCGCGTTGCGGGTGTGGTCGCGCTCGTCGATCAGGTCGGTGATGCGGCGCACGGCCGTGGTGACCGCGCGGCGGCGGGCCTCGGTCGGGTGCGCGGGGAGCACCGGGTGGAAGCACAGGTCGGCCAGGCGCGCGGCGGCCTCTTCGTCACCGACCAGATCGGAGAAACACAGGGCGGAACTCCATTCACCCCGGGGAACCTCGTAAGCCGCCGTCGGCTTGAAAAAAAA
>NZ_CAJCKG010000049.1:0-19163 GCF_903970945.1 Curtobacterium sp. ME26 | reverse complement strand
GACAGGTCCGGTTCGATCGTGACGTCAGGGGCGGGGATCGGCCCGGGGTGCACGACCCACTCGCCGACGGCCGGCTGGTCGACGCGGACACCGCGGGCACGGAGCACCTCGACGGTCATGTCGATGTGGGGCAGGCTCGGCAGGCGGTCGCCGACGTGCGTGAGGTGCAGGCCCTCGTCGAACCGCGGTGCCGAGAGGAGCAGGCCGGAGACGAACTGCGACGAGGCCGACGCGTCGATCGTCAGCCGACCGCCCCGCACCGAGCCGGTGCCGGTGAACGAGAAGGGCATCGCGCCGTCGCCGTCGTCCGTGACGTCCACGCCGAGGTCGGCGAGGGCACCGATGACCGCACCCATCGGACGCTTCCGGGCGTACGGGTCGCCGTCGACGGTGACCGGACCGGTGGCCAGCGCGGCGAGCGGCGGGAGGAAGCGCATCACGGTGCCGGCGAGGCCGCAGTCCACCGCGACGTCGCCGTGCAGCGGGGCCGGCGTGATCCGGAGGTCGGGGCCGTAGGGGTTCGGCTGCGTGCCCGCCGGCTCGACCTCCTCGATGCCGACGCCGAGCTGCCGCAGCGCCGCGACCATGAGCGCGGAGTCGCGCGAGTGCAGGGGGAGCCGGATCGTCGAGGGGCCGTCCGCGAGGGCGGCGAGCACGAGCTCCCGGTTCGTCAGCGACTTCGAGCCGGGCAGGGCGACGTCGCCGTGCAGCGGCCCGCGTGCGCGGGGTGCGATCCACGGATCGGGGTGGTGGGAATGCGTCGACTCGGCCATCGGTTCACCAGGGTACTGAACGCAGCGGGAGGACCATTGGCGACAGCGACCCTGGAACGCGCACGGACGGCTCTGCCGCCCGTGCGGACGACGCTCGACGGCCGACCCGGCCTAGACTCGACCGTGATGACGACCGACGAACCGCAGGCAGCACCGCACGACCTGGTCGAGGAGACCGAGGCCCAGCTCGACGCGGTGTCCGAGGAGGCGGATCTCGACGGCACCGAGCCCGAGCCGGCCGACGAGAAGACGGTGTCCGAGGCCGAGCTCCGCTCCCTCTTCGAGGACCAGGCGCTCCCGTTCATGGACCAGCTGTACGGCGCCGCGATGCGGATGACGCGCAACCCGGCCGACGCGTCCGACCTCGTGCAGGAGACCTTCGTCAAGGCGTACGCCGCGTTCCGGCAGTTCCGCCAGGGCACGAACCTCAAGGCGTGGCTGTACCGGATCCTCACGAACACGTTCATCAACACGTACCGGAAGAACCAGCGGAACCCCTACCAGGGCACCATCGACGAGCTCGAGGACTGGCAGCTGGGCGGCGCGGAGAGCGTCACGCAGTCGATCTCCGCGCGCTCCGCGGAGGCCGATGCGATCGACCACCTGCCGTCGTCCGCCGTGAAGGACGCGCTGCAGTCGATCCCCGAGGACTTCCGGATGGCCGTGTACTTCGCGGACGTCGAGGGCTTCTCCTACCAGGAGATCGCCGACATCATGAAGACCCCCGTGGGGACGGTCATGAGCCGTCTCCACCGTGGTCGCCGGCTCCTCCGGGGGCTCCTGGCGGACCACGCACGCGAGACCGGCATCGTCCCGGACGCAGCGTCGACGGCGACGATGCGTGGACGCGGCCGGAAGACACCTGCGACCGCTGGTCGCACCGACGGGAAGGACGCACGATGAGCGGCTGCGACTGCTCGAAGGCCAAGGCCGAGCTCGAGGAGTTCCTCCACGACGAGCTCCGGGGCGCCGACGCCGCGGACATCCGCGAGCACATGGAGACCTGCGAGGACTGCACGAGCGAGCACCGCGTCGGCGTCGTCCTCATGGAGACCGTGAAGCGTGCCTGCAGGGAGACCGCGCCGGACCAGCTCCGGTCGGAGATCCTGGCGCGCATCCGCGTGGAGCAGGCGACCCACTAGCCGTCGCGGGCGCATTGGTCGTCACACGGACGGTGCCGTCGGTAGGGTCGGCCCCATGACCCTCACCGCCGAGTCGATCACCACCTGGTCCGACACGGACGTCGCCGACGTCACCGCCCTCGTCCGCCTGCTCGGGCACGTCGTCGACGAGCCCGCCATGCGCGCACGGCTCGAGCGGCTGGTCCCGGAGGCGGGACACCGCACGTGGCTCGTCCGTGGTGCCGACGGTCGCGCGGTCGCGGTGGCGGGCGCGCAGGTGACGTGGTCCTACGCCAGCGACGAGCCCACGGCGCAGCTCCTGCTGCTCGTCGTGGACCCGGCGGCCAGGAGGGACGGCACCGGTTCGGCGCTCATCGACGTCTTCGAGACGTGGGCCGCCGAGCAGGGCGCACACCGACTCAGTGCGGTGTCGGCCGCCGCGACCGACAGCGCGCACCGGTTCTACCAGAAGCGCGGCTACCACGAGTCGGGCGTCCGGTACACGAAGCTCCGGTAGTCGGAACGGACGACGCGCCCCGTTCCCACGGGGCGCGTCGTCCGTTCCGGGGCGCTGCTGCGCCTCGTCTGCCTCGTCTGCCTCGTCTGTCTCGTCTGGCTCGTCTGGTGCGCTCGGTCAGCCGAGCGCCTTGCGGACGACGTCCGATGCCTCCTGCGCGGAACGCTTCGACGACCCGGTCGCCGGCGCGGCACTCGCGGGGCGTGCGGCCACCGAGAGCGGCCGACCGTCCAGGTGCGGCGACAGGTTCATGCAGACGTACGGCCAGGCACCCTGGTTCTCCGGCTCCTCCTGCGCCCACACGACCTCGGCCTGCGGGTACCCGGCGAGCACGTCGAGGAGCTGACCGAGGGGGAGCGGCGCGAGCTGCTCGAGCCGGACGAGGGCGACGTCGGTCGCACCGGACTTGTCGAGCTCGGCACGCAGGTCGTGGTGCACCTTGCCCGAGTGCAGGACGACGCGGCGCACGGCGCCCCGGTCGACCACGCGGTCGTCGTCGAGGACCTCCTGGAACGTGCCGCCGGTGAACGCCTCGACCGGGCTCGTGGCCTGTCGCAGGCGGAGCATCGCCTTCGGGGTGAACACGACGAGCGGCTTCTGCGGCCGCGCCCACGCCTGACGGCGCAGCAGGTGGAACCACGACGCCGGCGTCGACGGACGCGCGACGATCATGTTGTCCTCGGCACAGAGCTGCAGGTAGCGCTCGATGCGGGCCGACGAGTGGTCAGGCCCCTGGCCCTCGTAGCCGTGCGGGAGCAGGAGCACCAGGCCGGAGCGCTGGCCCCACTTCTGCTCGGCGGACGAGATGAACTCGTCGATGATCGTCTGCGCGCCGTTCGCGAAGTCGCCGAACTGCGCCTCCCAGAGCACCAGGGCCTCGGGACGCTCGACCGAGTAGCCGTACTCGAAGCCCATGGCCGCGTACTCGCTGAGCAGCGAGTCGTAGATGTAGAGCCGGGCCTGGTCCTCGGCGACGTTCGCCAGCGGCAGCCACTCCTGACCGTTGATCCGGTCGTGGAACACCGCCTGGCGCTGCACGAAGGTGCCACGCCGGGCGTCCTGGCCGGCGAGCCGCACGGGCTTGCCCTCGACGAGCACCGAACCGATCGCCATGAGCTCGGCCATCGCCCAGTCGATGCCGCCCGAGCGGGTCATCTCCGTGCGCTTGGTGAGCAGCTGCTGCAGCTTCGGGTGGATCGAGAACCCGGCGGGCGGGTTGCTGTGCGCGTCGCCGATGGCCCGGACGAGCTCCTCGGAGATCGCGGTCTCGTGCACCTCGACCTCGGTGTCGTCGCGCTGCGCACTCGGACGCTCGAGGCCGTCGACCGCACCGTCGTCGTCGGTGGTGATCACCGGCATCGTCCCGGTCTGCGCCTCGTGCGTCTCGGCGAACGCGCGCTCGAGGCGGTCCTGGAAGTCGCGGTGGGCCTCGTCGTACTCCTCCTGCGTGATGTCACCGCGGCCGACGAGGGCCTCGGTGTACAGCGTGCGGACCGAGCGCTTCGCCTCGATGAGATTGTACATGAGCGGCTGCGTCATCGACGGGTCGTCGCCCTCGTTGTGCCCGCGGCGGCGGTAGCAGATGAGGTCGATGACGACGTCCCGGTGGAACTCCTCGCGGTAGGCGAAGGCGAGCTCGGCGACGCGGGCCACGGCCTCCGGGTCGTCCCCGTTGACGTGGAAGATCGGCGCCTGGATGGTCTTGGCGACGTCGGTCGAGTACACCGAGCTGCGGGCCGACTCCGGCGGCGTGGTGAAGCCGACCTGGTTGTTGATGACCAGGTGCACCGTGCCGCCCGTGCGGTACCCGCGGAGCTGCGACATCTGCAGGGTCTCGACCACGACGCCCTGGCCGGCCATCGCCGCGTCGCCGTGCACGAGCACCGGCAGCACGCCGAAGGTGCCGGGCGGGGTGCGGTCCTGCTTGGCGCGGACGATGCCCTCGAGCACGCCGTCCACGGCCTCGAGGTGCGACGGGTTCGCCGCGATCGTCACCGGGATGCTCGAGCCGTCCGAGGCGCGGAAGACGCCCTCGGTGCCGACGTGGTACTTGACGTCGCCCGATCCCTGGCCGGACACCGATCCCGGCAGCGACGACCCCTCGAACTCGCGGAAGATCTGACCGTAGGTCTTGCCGGCGATGTTCGTCAGCACGTTGAGGCGGCCGCGGTGGGCCATGCCGATCGCGACCTCGTCGAGGCCGGCGGCGGACGCCTGCTGGATGAGCGTGTCGAGGAACGCGATGGTCGACTCGCCGCCCTCGAGCGAGAAGCGCTTCTGACCGACGTACTTCGTCTGCAGGAAGGTCTCGAAGGCCTCGGCCTCGTTGAGCTTGCCGAGCACCCGCAGCTGCTCGTCCTTCGACGGCTTCGAGTAGGGGACCTCGATGTGGCCCTGCACCCAGCGGCGCTGCTCCGGGTCCTGGATGTGCATGTACTCGACGCCGACGGTCCGGCAGTACGCGTCGCGGAGGATGCCGAGCACGTCGCGCAGGGGCGCGTTCGTGGTGCCGGCCAGGCCACCGGTGACGAACTCGCGGTCGAGGTCCCAGAACGTCAGCCCGTGGTTCTCGATCTCGAGGTCCGGATGGGTGCGCTGGCGGTACTCGAGCGGGTCGATGTCCGCCATGAGGTGCCCGCGGACCCGGTAGCTGTTGATCAGCTCCTGGACGCGCGACGTCTTGTTGACTCGGTGGGCGAGGTCGACGTTGATGTCGTTCGCCCACTGGATCGGCTTGTAGGGGATGCGCAGCGCCGAGAAGATGCCCTCGTAGAAGCCGTGCTCGCCGATCAGGCGCTCGTGCACCTTCTTCAGGTACTCGCCCGATCCGGCGCCCTGGATGACGCGGTGGTCGTAGGTGCTGGTCAGCGTGATGGTCTTGCCGACGCCGAGCTCGACGAGCGTCTTCGTCGCCGAGCCCTGGAACTGCGCCGGGTACTCGAGCGCCCCGGCGCCGATGATCGACCCCTGGCCCTTCGTCAGGCGGGGGACCGAGTGCACGGTGCCGATGCCGCCCGGGTTCGTCAGCGAGATCGTGGTCCCCTGGAAGTCGGCCGGCGTGAGCTTGTTGTCCCGGGCGCGCTTGACGAGGTCCTCGTAGGCGGAGAGGAACTGCCCGAACGTCAGGGTCTCGGCGCGCTTGATGCTCGGCACGAGGAGGGAGCGGGTGCCGTCCTTCTTCGGGACGTCGATCGCGATGCCGAGGTTCACGTGCGCGGGCGTGACGACGAAGGGCTTGCCGTCGCGCTCCTCGTAGGAGACGTTCTGGCTCGGGAAGTCCTTGAGCGCCTCGACCATCGCCCAGCCGATCAGGTGCGTGAACGAGATCTTGCCGCCGCGGGCCCGACGCAGGTGGTTGTTGACGACGATCCGGTTGTCGATCATCAGCTTCGCGGGGATGGTCCGCACGCTCGTCGCGGTCGGCACCGTGAGCGAGGCGTCCATGTTCGACGCGAGGGTCTTCGCCATGCCCCGCAGCGGGGTCGCGACGTCCTCGTGGGTCTCCTCGTGGTCGTCCGCGGCGTCGTTCGCCTCGGCCGGGATCGGCTGCGGCGTCGGCTGGCGGGACGTGGTCCGCGCCTGGATCGACCCGGCGGGCTTCGCCTCGGCCGGGGCGTCACCGGTCGCGGGCTGCTGCGTGGTCGACTGCGTCTGCGTGGTCGACTGCGACTGCGGAGCCGACGCGGCTGCCGGGGTGCCGGCGGCCTGGGAGCGGTGGTAGCTCTCGAGGACCGGCCACCAGGACTCGTCCACGGAGTGCTTGTCGGCGACGTACTGCTCGTACAGCTCGTCGACGAGCCACTCGTTCGCCCCGAATTCGCCCGCGGTCTCGTCCGTACCCGTCGTCTGGCTCGACACAGCCGATCGCCCACTCTCCGTCGATAGATGCTCGTGTGTGTCGTGCGGGCAGCCCTGCCGCGCACTGGACGCCAGCCTAGCCGCTCGGCCGTGACCGTTCGGTGACCGTCGACGCGTGCCGCCGGTCCCGTCGTCGTCCGCGCGTGTCGCCCGCCGACGCCCCCGGATCGACGGCTGCCGGGGGTCGCCGGAGCCGTACAGTTGAGGGCATGAGGTTCTACGAGACGCGGCCGACGCACGACCTGACCTACTCCGACGTCTTCCTCGTCCCGAGCCGCTCCGGCGTGACGAGCCGTTTCGACGTGGACCTCGCGACGAACGACGGCACGGGAGCGACGATCCCGATCGTCAGCGCGAACATGAACTCGGTGACCGGGCCGCGCCTCGCCGCCACCCTCGCCCGTCGCGGCGGACTGGGCGTGCTGCCGCAGGACATGCACCTGCAGGACCTCGCCGCCGCCATCCGGTGGGTCAAGGAGCAGCCGGTCGACTTCGACACCGCCTACGACATGGGCGCCGACACCACGGTGTCCGAGGCGCTCGAGCAGCTGCTGCCGGTCGCCGGTCGCGGGGTCGTCGTGCGCGACGCGGCGGGGGAGTACCTCGGCTGCGTCCCGGCCGCCCGCCTCGGCACCGCCGGTGCGGACGCCGTGCTCGGGGACCTGCTGCACGGTGCGTCCACCGCGATCGACGCGGACGACGCCGGCACCGCGCGGCACGTGTACGACGTGCTCTCGGCGGCCGAGGTCGACTTCGCCCCGGTGGTGCGCCACGGCCGGGTCGTCGGCACCACGAGCCAGACGAGCGCGATCCGCTCGGACATCTACACGCCCGCCGTCGACGGCGAGGGACGCCTCCGCGTCGCGGCCGCGGTCGGCATCAACGGCGACGTCGCCGCGAAGGCGAAGGCCCTCGCCGCGGCCGGTGTCGACGTCCTCGTCCTCGACACCGCGCACGGCCACCAGGAGGGCATGCTCCGCGCCCTCCGCACGGTGTCCGCGCTCGGCCTCGGCCTGCCGATCGTCGCCGGGAACGTCGTCACCGCGGACGCCGTCGCACACCTCGTCGACGCCGGCGCGAGCATCATCAAGGTCGGTGTCGGCCCCGGCGCGATGTGCACGACGCGCATGATGACCGCGGTCGGGCGCCCGCAGTTCTCCGCCGTGCTCGAGACCGCGGCGGCCGCACGGTCGCTCGGCGCGCACGTGTGGGCCGACGGCGGCGTGCGGTACCCGCGCGACGTCGCACTCGCCCTGGCCGCCGGCGCCTCGGCGGTGATGATCGGCTCGTGGTTCGCCGGCACGCTCGAGGCACCCGGGGTGCTCCGCCGCGACTCCGCGGGCAAGGCGTACAAGGAGAGCTGGGGCATGGCGTCCGCGAAGGCCGTGCGCGAGCGCTTCGAGCGGCTCGACCCGTACGAGCGGGCGCGCAAGGCGCTCTTCGCCGAGGGCATCTCGTCGTCGACGATCTACCTCGACCCGGAGCGCCCGAGCGTCGAGGACCTGCTCGACATGATCACCACGGGCATCCGCAGCTCGGCGACGTACGCCGGCGCCTCGTCGCTGCACGAGTTCGCCGAGCGCGCGCTGGTCGGCATCCAGTCGGCCGCCGGCTACGAGGAGGGCAAGCCGCTCCCCGTGAGCTGGTAGCGCTGCCGCGGGACGCGACCAGCAGACGGACGGGAGGCGCGGTGCCAGCTGGCACCGCGCCTCCCGTCTCAGTCGCAGCGACTAGCGCCGTCGAGTCGCGTCCTCGACGGTGCCGACGAGTTCCTCGAGGATGTCCTCGAGGAACAGCACGCCGACGGTGCGGCCGTCCGCGTCGAACGCCCGCGCCACGTGCCGCCCGGCTGCCCGCATGGTCGCCAGGGCGTCCTCGAGGTCCATGTCCGTGTACAGCGAGATGAGCTGCCGGATGCGCTTCGGCGGGACCGGCACGTCGAACTCGTCGGGCCGCAGGTCGATGACGTCCTTGACGTGCACGTAGCCCGTCGGGTCGCCGTCCTCGGCCACGAGGACGTACCGCGAGAAGCCGCGCTGGGCGACGGCCCGCTCGACGTCCTCGGGGGTGGCGTCCTCCGGCAGGGTGACGAGGTCGGACATCGGCACGGCGACGTCGCGGACCTTCTTCTCCGTGAACTCGAACGCCATCGCGAGCTTGCCGTCGTCGGTCAGGGTGCCCTCACGACGCGACTGCTCGACGATCGTCTGGACCTCCTCGACCGTGAAGGCGCTGACGGCCTCGTCCTTCGGCTCGACCTTGAACAGCCGCAGGACGCCGTTCGCGACCGAGTTGAGGCCGACGACGACCCAGTGCAGGCCGTGGCCGATGTACCAGAGCGCCGGGACGAGCACGAGCGCGGCGCGGTCCGGCATCGAGAACGAGATGTTCTTCGGGACCATCTCGCCGAACACCACGTGCAGGAACGACACGAGCAGCAGCGTGAAGACGAACGCGACGATGCCGATGACCTCGACGCTCCAGCCGGTGAGGCCGAGCGGGACCTCGAGCAGGTGGTGGATCGCCGGCTCCGACACGTTCAGGATGAGGAGCGAGCAGACCGTGATGCCGAGCTGCGTGGTGGCGAGCATGCGCGTGGCGTGCTCCATCGCCCAGAGCGTCATCTGCGCCGCCTTCGACCCGGCCTCGGCGCGGGGCTCGATCTGCGACCGTCGGGCCGAGATCACGGCGAACTCCGCGGCGACGAAGAACGCGTTGCCGAGCAGCAGGACGACGAGCCAGAAGATGCCCCACCAGTCGGAACCGGCGGGACCGGACTCACCGGCGGCGAGGACCAGGCCGTCGTGCACGGACGCGGCGCTCATCGGGAGCCTTCCTTCGTGGCGGGGATGATGATCCCGGTGGCCGGGCGCTGCGCGGTGGCGGTGCTGCCGGTCGGCGTCGGGTCGGGGTGGGTCGGGGTCCAGCGGATGCGGTCGACACGGCGACCGTCGAGGCGTTCGACGCGGAACACGCCGTCCTCGAGGGCGATCTCGTCGCCGACGACGGGCAGTCGACCGAGCGTCGACATCACGAAGCCGCCGACGGTCTCGTACGGGCCGTCCTCGGGGACGGTGACGCCCGCGCGGTCGGCCAGTTCGTCGGGGCGGAGCAGGCCCGGGAACGTCAGCCACCCGCGCGACCGGACGACGTCGATGCGCGCGCGGTCGTGCTCGTCGGACACCTCGCCGACGATCTCCTCGACGAGGTCCTCGAGCGTGACGACCCCGGCGGTGCCGCCGTACTCGTCGACGACGATCACCATCTGGTAGCCGCGGCTGCGGACCTCGGCGAGCAGGGTGTCGCCCGGCATCGTCTCGGGGACGCGCTCCGCCTCGGTCATGAGCGCGCCGACCGGCACCTCCGGGCGCTTCTCGCGCGGGACCGCGACGGCCTGCTTGACGTGCACGATGCCGACGACGTCGTCCGCGTCCTCCTCGATGACCGGGAAGCGGCTGAAGCCGGTGCGGCGGGCGAGGGCGACGACGTCCTCGGCGGACTCGGACACGCGGATCGTGGAGAGCCGCGGACGCGGGGTCATCACGTCGCTGGCGCTCAGCTCGGAGAACGCGATGGTGCGCTGCAGCAGCGTCGCGGTGTCCTGTTCGAGCGAGCCCTCGGACGCCGAGCGGCGCAGCAGGGAGCTGAGCTCCTCGGCGCTCCGGGCACCGGACAGCTCCTCCTGGGGCTCGATGCCCATCGAGCGGAGGACGGCGTTCGCAGTGCCGTTGAGCAGGGCCACGGCGGGCTTGAACACGGTGGTGAACGCGATCTGCAGCGGGACCACGAGCTTCGCGGTCTGCAGGGGGAGCGCGAGCGCGAAGTTCTTCGGCACGAGCTCACCGAGGATCATCGACAGCAGCGTCGCGATGACGAGCGCGACGATCGAGCCGACGGTCTCGACGATCGCCTCGGGCAGGTCGAGCGCGAGGAACGGGGCCTCGAGCAGCGTCGCGATCGACGGCTCCAGCAGGTAGCCCGTGAGCAGGGTCGTCAGCGTGATGCCGAGCTGGGCGCTCGACAGGTGCGTCGAGGTGACCTTCAGCGCGCCGATGACGGGCGACAGGCCGGACTCGCCGCGGTCGCGTCGGGCCTCGACCTCGGCGCGGTCGAGGTTGACGAGCGCGAACTCCGAGGCGACGAACACGCCGGTGCCGAGGGTCAGCAGGATGCCGCCGACCAGCATGACGACGTCGATGGGACTCATTCTCCACCTCCCGACGCAGGGGAGGAGGGGCTGCTCACCGAGTGAGCGCCGGATGAGTGGGAAGGCGAAGAGGAATTCGGAGGATCGTCCACAGTGAGGAACATGGTAGCGGCTGGAGGCAGGGGAAGCCGAGAGGACGTACAGGAGCCGACCCGCGCCTCCCGCCCGGTGCGGTGAACGCGGACGGGAGGCACGGGTCGGGCCGCGCGGACCGGCCTACGCCGTGACGCGGGCCCGGTGGTACTGCTGCGGTTCGTAGTCGAGGGCGACGCCGAGCTCGGCGGCCGCGCGCAGGGCGAACGACGGGTCGCGGAGGAACTCGCGCCCGACCATGACGACGTCGGCCTGCCCGGTCGCCACGACCTGCTCGGCCTGGAACGCGGTGGAGATCATCCCGACCGCGATCGTGCCGATGCCGGCCTCGCGGCGGACGGTCTCGGCGAAGGGCACCTGGTAGCCGGGTCCGACCGGGATCGCCGCCCGCGCGACGTTGCCGCCGGTCGAGACGTCGGCGAGGTCGGCGCCGTGTTCGGCGGCCCAGCGGGCGACCTGCACGACCTCGTCGACCGTCAGGCCGCCGTCGGTCCAGTCGGTCGCCGAGAAGCGGACCACCACCGGGAAGCCCTCGCCGACCTCGGCGCGGACCGCGTCGACCGTCTCGAGGAGCGCACGTGCGCGGTTCTCGAGCGAGCCGCCGTAGCCGTCCGTCCGGTGGTTGCTCAGGGGCGAGAGGAACTGGTGGAGCAGGTAGCCGTGGGCCGCGTGCAGCTCGACGAGGTCGAAGCCGGCCTCGACGGCGCGGCGCGCGGCGGCAGCGAAGGCCAGTGCGACGACGCGGATGTCCTCGGGTTCGAGCTCGCGCGGGGTGGCGTACCCGTCGAAGGCCTCGGCGGACGGGGCGACGGTCTGCCAGCCGCCCTCGGACGCGGGGACGCTGCCCTGCACGTCGTTCCACGGGCGGTACGTCGAGGCCTTGCGCCCGGCGTGCGCGAGCTGGATGCCCGCGGCGGCGCCCTGCGCGTGCAAGAAGTCGACGATCGGCCGGAAGGCGTCGCGCTGCTCGTCGTTCCACAGCCCGACGTCCTGCGGCGTGATCCGGCCCTCGGGCACGACGCCCGCGGCCTCGACCACCACCGCGCCCGCGCCGCCCTTGGCGAACCCGCCGAGGTGCACGAGGTGCCACGCCGTCGGGACCCCGTCCTGCTGCTCGACCGAGTACTGGCACATCGGCGAGACCCAGAGTCGGTTGCGGACGGTGAGGTCGCGGATCGTGATGGGTTCGAACAGGGCGTGCGTCACGCGGGTGCTCCTTCGGCGGTCCGTGCCGCCAGCTCCTGCAGGAAGGTCCGCAGCGCGGTCGGCGACGTGTAGTGGTGGCCGACCGCCCCGATCGCGTCCGCGCCGGCGGCGTTCTCGGCCCTGTTGTCGACGAACACCATCTGCTCGGGCGTGATTCCCAGCCGCTCGCACGTGGTGCGGTAGACGGACGGGTCGGGCTTGAGGACGTGCTCCTCGGCACTCACGACGACCGTCTCGAACAGCGAGCCCATCGGCGATCGCCGGTACGGGTCCCCGAAGTCGAAGCCGGCGTTCGAGAGCATCGCCAGGCGCGTACCGGCGTCGTGGAGCTCCTCCACCACCGCCAGGGTCTCCGGCTCGACCTCGAACCACCCCGTGAAGTCGACCGCCCAGAAGCGGTGGACGTCGGTGACCGTCCAGCTGCGCCCGGTCCGGGCACCGATGGCCCGCCAGTACTCGAGGACCGACAGGCCGCCGCGGTCCAGGTCGTGCCGGAGCTCCTGGTAGACGGGCAACAGCTCGTCGGCCGGCACCCCGGTCATCGCGACGAGGGTGTCCCACGCGCCGTGCGGTGTCCTGCTGATCACCTCGCCGTAGTCGAAGACCACCACGCGACCGGGCAGGAACAGGCTCATGCGCTCCACCGTAACGTGGCGGTCGTGAACGACTCCGTCCCCTTCGCCCCCGCCGACGCCGCCGCCTGGACCACCGCCCCGCACGGCGAGTCCACCAAGTACCGACGCGGGGTCCTCGGCGTCGCGACCGGCTCGGACCGCTACCCCGGCGCCGCCGTCATGGGTGTCGACGCCGCCGTCCACACGGGCGTCGGGATGGTCCGGTACGTCGGCCCCGCACGGGCGACCGACCACGTGCTGACCCGTCGGCCCGAGGTGGTCTCGGGCACGGGCCGCGTGCAGACCTGGCTCGTCGGGTCGGGGATCTCCGCCGGGTCGCTCGGCGAGCTCGACCCGGCGACGGCGGCGGCGTTCGGGCACGCGTCCGACGATGGGGTCCCCGTCGTGGTCGACGCCGGCGCGATCCCGCTCGTCGACCTCGGGCCGCTCGCGGTGCTGACCCCGCACGCGGGGGAGCTCGCGCCCGTGCTCGACACCTCGCGCGAGGACGTCGAGGCGGATCCGGCGGCAGCGGCGCTCCGCGCGGCCGAGCGCACCGGGAGCGTCGTACTCCTGAAGGGGTCGGCGACGCACGTGGCGACCCCGGACGGCTCGGTGCGGCTCGTGGCGACCTCGGCGACGCCGTGGCTCGCCGCCGCGGGGGCCGGTGACGTGCTCGGCGGGGTGCTCGGCGCGCTCGTGGCGACGCGGCAGGGCGCCGCGGAGGCCCACGGGTCGCCGCTCTCGCCGTCGGACCTGGCGCACCTCGCGGCGACGGCTGCGGTCGTGCACGGACTCGCGGCGCGGCGGGCGTCCCGCGGCGGGCCGTTCACGATGACGGCACTGATCGAGCAGCTGCCCGGTGTGGTGCGGGACCTCGTCGTCGAGGGCGACGCGCGGGGGTAGCCGGCGGGGCAGTGTGCGGCGCAGGGTCTGCGACGTCGCGCGCGTCGATCGACACGTGCGGTGTCGCACGGTGCGTCTGTGCACCGTAAGTGCGCCGGCTGTGGGTCGCGTCGGGACGCGGGGTCGCGTCAGGAGGCGGGGGTCGCGTGCACCAGGAACTCGACCGCGCCGGCGTCGTCGACCTTGACGAAGCCGAGGTCGGGCGCCTGCACGCCGAAGTCCGAGAACGTGATCGGCACCGAGCCGGAGACGTCGACGCCGTCGCCGCTCAGGCCGACCTGGAGCTCGGCCCGGACGGCCTTGGTGACGCCGTGCAGGGTCAGCTCGCCGGACGCCTCGACGGTCGTCGTGCCCGAGCCGCTCGGCACGGCGTCCGCGACCGGCTCGGTGAGGGTGAACGTCGCCTCGGGGAAGGCCGCGACGTCGAGGGCGGAGTCGCGGAAGTAGGAGTCGCGCTGCGCCGAGTCGGTGGCGATGTCCGCGACCTGCACCGTGACGGTCGCCGCGGTGATCGCGCTGCCGTCGACCGTCGCGGAACCGCTGACGCTGTCGGTCCGACCGGTGACGGTGACGTCGGAGCCGTTGAGGACCTCGTGCACGCGGTACCCGGCCTCCGAGTCACCGCCGATCGCCCAGTCGCCGGACAGGTCCGCGGCGTCGAGGGTGGACGGGGCGCGGCTGGCGGCGACGGAGGGTGCCGCCGACGCCTTCGCGTTCTCGTTCGACGAGTACACGTTCGTCCCGACGGCGACGCCGACGACGGCGAGCACGGCGACGACGAGGACGACACCGGCCCAGACGAGGGGCTTGCGGCTGCGGGGGCGCTGCGGTTCGGAGGTCACGAGCAGAACGGTGACACGTCCTCCTCAGGAGTGGCTGGCAGTTCCCCGCTACGCTCGTCCGGTGCAGAGGTCCCGGTGGGTCGGCGTCGTCGGGTTCGCCCTGGCGTTCCTGTTCGTGCACGGCCTGCTCTGGTGGCTCGCCACGACCGTGCCGAACCAGCCGTTGGGCGACGTCCTCATCACGTACCGGCGCTGGATCGAGGTCGGGCGCGTCGACCACTCGTGGGTCGGGGTCGACACCGACTGGGTGTACCCGGTGTTCGCGATCGTGCCCATGGCGGCGGCCGCGCTCGGTGGGACGGCCGCGATCGGCACCGGGTGGCTCGCGCTCATGGTGCTGCTCGACGCGGTGGCGTGCGCGTTCCTCTGGCGCTTCCGCGCGTCCGGCGTCCGCGTCGTGTGGTGGTGGCTGCTCTTCCTGCTCGCCCTCGGACCGATCGCGCTCGGTCGGATCGACACCGTGGCGACCGCGCTCGCCCTGGTCGGCGTCGCCTTCGTCGTGACCCGGCCCGCGGTGGCCTCCGCCCTGTTCACCGCCGCCGCGTGGACCAAGGTCTGGCCGGCCGCCCTGGTGGGCGTGCTGCTCCTGCTCCGACGCGGGCACCGTGGGACGGTCGTCGCCGGCGCCGCGGTCGTCACCGGCCTGGTCGTCCTGGTCGACGTGCTCTACGGCGGCGCGCCCCACCTGCTGTCCTTCGTCGGCGAGCAGAGCGACCGTGCGCTGCAGATCGAGGCGCCGCTCGCCACGCCCTTCATGTGGGCGGCGGCGCTCGGCGTGCCGGGCGCAGCGGTGTACTACGACCGCGAGATCCTGACCTTCGAGGTGTCCGGTGCTGGTACCCATGCCGCCGCGGCCCTCTCGACGCCGCTCATGGCCCTGGTCGTGCTCGGCGGGGTGGCTGCCGCACTCCTCGCCGTCCACCGCGGTGCCCGCCGGGCCGAGGTCGGGCCGGTGCTCGCGCTGCTGTTCGTCGCCGCGCTCATCGCCACGAACAAGGTCGGGTCGCCGCAGTACGTCGGCTGGTACGCGGTGCCGGTGGTGTGGGGGCTCGTCGCCGGTCGTCAGAGCGCCCGTCGATTCCTGCCCGTCGCGATCGGTGTGCTGCCGATGGCCGTGCTGACGCAGGTGATCTACCCCGGCTACTACGACCAGCTGCTCGCGGTCGAGCCGTGGATCGTCCTCGTGCTCACGGTGCGCAACCTGCTCGAGGTCGCGGTGCTCGTCTGGGCGGTCGTCGTCCTGGTGCGCCTCGGGCACGGGTCCTCGCACCGCCGCGCCGACGCGGGGGAGGCGCGGTCGGTGCGGCGGGACGTCGCCGGGGGCAGGATGGATGCATGATCGTCGCGTTCTCCCTCGCCCCGTCCGGTGGTCCCAGCGCAGCGTCGGACGGCTCCGTGCACGACGCCGTGGCCGCCGCGGTCCGCGTCGTCCGGGAGTCCGGGCTGCCGAACCGCACCTCGTCGATGTTCACCGAGATCGAGGGGGAGTGGGACGAGGTCATGGACGTCGTCAAGCGGGCGACCGAGGCCGTCGCCGCGTACGGCACCCGGGTGTCGCTGGTGCTCAAGGCCGACATCCGCCCCGGGCACACCGGCGAGATCGACGGCAAGCTCGAGCGGCTCGAAGCGGCGCTCGACTCGTAGCGCCGGACTCGTGGCGCTCGGCTCGTGGCGCTCGACTCGTCGCGCACGCCGACCGGCGTCGATCGGCGCGTCAGGGGTACATGCGACCGTTGTTGCGGTCGCGTTCCGCCTGCCGGAGCGCCTCGGCGATCTCGGGGTCGCTCCCGTCGTAGCGACGTGACCGCGAACCGAGGTCGGTCAGGTGGTGCATCCACAGCCACAGGCCCACCGCTGCGAGCACGACGATCCCGGTCACGATCCACCACCCCATGTCGGGCAGCGTACGCGAACGAGCGCGTCGAGTGCAGGCACGCTGGGAGGTACGCGACACGCCGGAGGCATCCCGTCGATGTCGGTGGGCGGGTGTCTCATGGTGCGCACCGGGCCGCACTGCGCAGCTCGACCACGGTGACTGCGACGACGAGGAGTGCCACATGATGCACGACGGCTGGTGCCCGGACTGCGACCTGCAGACGGTCGTCATCGACTCCGACGAGCAGGGTGACGGTGCCTGGGCGACCTGCACCGAGTGCGCGGCCGGGTGGGTCCACCGCGACGAGGTGCCCGAGATCGCACCCCGGGCCGCCCGCTCCGTGGAGCGTCGCGCGGCCTGACCGCAGAGTCGCACCCCACCGGCACGACCGTCAGGAACGCCGAGCGCGCCGCAGCGTCTCCGACGGCAGCTCGCCGAACCGCTCGCCGTACGCGCCCGCGAACCTGCTGACGTGCAGGAACCCCCAGCGCGTGGCGACCTCGGTGACGGTGACGCCGTCGGGGGCCGCGGTGAGCAGGTCCTCGCGGACCCGCTCCAACCGCCGCCGTCGCAGGTACGCCATCGGCGTGGTGTCCAGCGTCCGTCGGAACCCCTCCTGGAGGCTCCGGACGCTCGTGCACGCGGCGGCCGCGAGTTCCCCGACGGTCCACGGCCGCGCCAGGTCGTCGCGGAGGAGTTCGACGGCCCGGGACACCGATCGGGCACCGGAAGCGCCGCGCGGGACGGCGAGCGCGGCCGAGTGGTCGTGCGGCTGTCCCAGCAGCAGGCTGTGGAGGACCACCTGCTCGAGGGCCCGCACCGCGAGCGGGTGGGCGAGCGGACCGTCGGACCGCCCGGAGGCATCCTCGACCAGGCGGAGTGCCTGGGTCACGGCGCGGCCGCCCGCGGTGTCGAGGGCGAACGCGGGGTCGAACTCGATCGGGTCGGACACCGGAGCGTCCAACAGGAGCTCCAGTTCCGTCTGCAGCTCCTGTCGCGGGATCATCACCGCGACCTGTGCGAACCAGTCACTGCAGTCGAGGTCCACCGGCCGCCCCGGCATGAAGACCCCGGCGGTCTGCTCCGAGCCGTGCAGTGCCGGGCCGCCCGCTGTCCGCGCGGTCATCCGTGCCTGCACGGGTACGTCGAGGTGGTACTCGACGGGCTCGGCGGTCCGGATCCGGACGGCCTCGCGGAAGCGCATGTACCCGAAGGTGATCCGTCCGACGCGGAGTGCGTTGAGGTGCATGCGGACGGCGGGGGAGCGGTCCGCCGACTCCACCTGCACGGGGAGGAACACCTCGCTGAGCGCCGCGGTCGCGTCGTCCGCGGTCGTCGTCGCCGCCACGGGGTGGGACGCGAACAGTTCGGCAGGTCGCCCGGTCATGCGGCGACTCTACCCAGTGGGATCCGGTCGACCGAGCGCCGCGTCTCGCACATCGACGGTGTTCCCGCGTTCGGCGGATGGCGATGGGCCCGTGCCGGTGCACGCGGCCGGGTCCCCGCGGTCGGACAGGTGTCGAATCGATTCGGCCAGTCGCCTTCCGTCGACGGTTTGGAGCGGTCTACACTGCTCTGACCGGGGCACCAGGGCGTGGTCCGGTCGTTCGACGCCGAACCGGACCGTCCCTGCGCGCAGCCGTGCCGGGCGATGACCTCGCGCGACGCACGCGGAGCGGTCCCCGCGCGTGGCGACACGCGTGCCCGGCCGGTCCGCAGGCCGGCGTCCGGAACCCAGCCCCGCTCCTCCCGTCAGAGAACAGGTCGCATGACGCTCACCACCCCGACGCAGCGCGCTCTCGCGCTCATCGCCCTCGCGCTCGGCGGCTTCGCCATCGGGTCGACCGAGTTCGTCGCGATGGGATTGCTGCCGAACATCGCCGAGGCGCTCCTGCCGACGCAGTACGCCGCCGACCCGGCCGCGGGCGTCGCGCACGCCGGGTGGCTCGTCAGCGCCTACGCGCTCGGCGTGGTGGTCGGCGCCCCGACCATCGCCGCGATCTCGGCGACCTTCCCGCGCAAGGGCCTGATCCTCGTGCTCCTCGTCGGCTTCGTCGTCGCGACGATCGCGAGCGCGGTCCTGCCGAGCTTCGGCCTCGTGCTCGTCGCCCGGTTCGTGGCCGGGCTGCCGCACGGTGCGTACTTCGGCATCGCGTCCATCGTCGCGGGCGAGATCATGGGCCCGGGCAAGCGCGGCAAGGGCATCGCGATGGTGATGCTCGGGCTGTCGATCGCCAACGTCGTGGGCGTCCCCGCGATCACCTGGATCGGGCAGAACGCCGGCTGGCGGATCGCCTACGGTGTCGTCTCGCTGCTGTTCGTGCTGACGTTCCTCGCCGTCGTCGCCTTCGTGCCACGCAGCGCCGCCGACGCGCACGCGACCATCGGCCGGGAGCTCCGGGCCTTCCGGTCGCCGCAGGTCTGGATCGTGATGGGCCTCGGGGCCGTCGGGTTCGGCGGGTTCTTCGCGGTCTACTCGTACATCTCGCCGCTCGTGCAGAACGTGACCGGGCTGCCCGAGTCGGCGGTGCCGCTCGTGCTCGTGGTCGTCGGTCTCGGCATGGTCGTCGGCGGTGTGCTCGGCGGACACCTCGCCGACCACAGCGTCAAGCGCACGATCTACATCGGCATGCTCGCGCTGATCGGTGCGCTGCTCGTGACCGTCTTCACGGCGCAGTGGGTCTGGGGCGTGTTCCTCGGGGCGTTCCTGCTCGGCGCGACCTCGTCGGCGATCCCGCCGGCGGTGCAGTCGCGGCTCATGGACGTCGCCGGTGACGCGCGCACCATCGCAGCGGCGCTCAACCACTCGGCGTTCAACATCGGCAACTCGCTCGGTGCGGCCCTCGGCGGCGCGGTCATCGCGGCCGGGTTCGGCTTCCTGGCACCCGCGTGGCTCGGCATCGTGCTCGCGCTGCTCGGGCTGCTCGTCACGATGGTGAGCTACGGCGTCGAACGGCGGACGGACCGGCGCACGGCGCTGCGGTCGTCCTCGTCGTCCACCGGCCCGATCACCGCGCCGGTCCCGACGGTCTGAGGCGCCCGGCCGCGGCGACCGGTCGGCGGTAGGCGCGTCCACCACGCCACAGGGAAACGCGACTTGGAGGGGATGGATGCCAGACGCGCCGAGCAATCGCCGGCCCAGGACCTGCC
>NZ_CAJCKG010000048.1:0-19197 GCF_903970945.1 Curtobacterium sp. ME26 | reverse complement strand
CCGCTGCGGGAGATGCCCTTCCGGGTGTTCACGGCCGCCGACCACCCGTTCGCCGGACGGGCGTCGGTGTCGCTGGCGGAACTCGCGGGCGAGCCGTTCATCGACACCGCGCACGGGTTCGGCAACCGGATGATCCTCGACGCCGCACTCGATCGACTCGGCATCCGGCGACGGGTGGTCGCGGAGATGAACGACATGCCGGCGGTGATCCGGTTCGCGTCCGCCGGTCTGGGCGTCGGGGTCGTCCCGGACTCGGGCGTCCGGCACGACGGCGCGGTCATCGAGCTCGAGGACGAGGTCGAACCGCTGCGCATCGGGCTCGCGATGCGGTCCGGCGCGGAGCCGAACCGGGCGACGCGCACGCTCGCCCGCGACATCGTCGCGGCGAGAGTGGGCTGAGATCTCGAGGAAGGTCGCGCTGTGCGCGTCCCACCGACGGACTGGAGGCGCGGGGTCGGGTCCCCACGCGCCTCCAGGCCGTCAGTCCCCCCAGATCTCCCCGACGACGGCGTCGAGCAGGCCGTTCGTCGGGAAGTTGGTCTGCGACACGGTCACGTAGGTGTCGTCCCGCACGAACCAGGTCGTGACGCGGTCGACCGGGTACGGATCGGCCGGGGTCGTGGCCCGGCAGATCAGCCCCTGGTCCTGTTCCGCGCACTGGTGCGGACCGCTGCGCAGGACGTCGGCAGCGTCGGGGAGCGCCGGGCCGATCCGCATCTCGAGCCCACTGACGTCGGCCCGCGGGTCCATCCACCGACAGGTGATCGCCGGAGCCTCGCCGAGGTCCGCCAGTTCCGGGTCGTCCGTGCCGGTGCCGGTCCCATCGGGATCGGACGCGACCATCTCCGTCAGCGGTGTCGCACCGAACAGCCGGTCGTAGTCCTCCGCCGGCACCGTGTCGCGGCAGGAGGTCGGCACGGTCGCGACGGTCGGCGCGGTCGGCGTCGGGACCGGTCGAGGAGTCGGTCGGCCGGTGATCGGCGCCGACGACGGGGTCGTGGCCGACGGAGCGGGCACCGGTTCCGTGGTCTGTGCGGGAGCGGCCGCCGGGCGGTCCTGCTGCGAGAGCGTCAGCGCCACCGCACCGGTCGCGGTCCCCAGTGCGAGCAGGGCGACCACACCGACCGCGACGCCGGCACGGCCGTGGCGTCGCCTCGGGCGCGGTGCGGCGCGCTCGAGCACGGTCTGCTTCATCGAGACGAGCATCCGCTGCAGCTCGTCCCCCTCGGGGGGTTCAGTGTTCATCCTGCATCACCACCTTCCTGAGTCGGCGTCGGTTGCGCGAGACGCGCTGGGTGACGGCTCCGACGCTCAGGCCGAGGGCCGCCGCGGCATCGGCGTACGAGCGTCCGTCCAGCAGGCACATCTCGCAGATCCGTCGGTCGAGTTCGGGGAGCGCGGCGATCTCGTCGCGCACCCAGCGGAGTCGCTCACGGGCCTCCGAGTGGTCCTCGGGAGCCGGCAGCGTCTCGGGGAGTTCGTCGGCGCGGTGCTTCGTGCGCTTCCGTCCGGCGTTGAACGCGTGGTTCCGGCAGACGACGAGCAGCCACGGCAGCATCGTGTCCGCCGGGAGCTCGAGCGTGGCCGCGCGCTGCCAGAGCGTGAGGAACGCGTCCTGCACGATCTCCTCGACGTCCTGCCGGTCGTCGACCAGCGCCCACGCGTAGCGGGTGAGGGTGGCGGCGTACCGGTCGAACGCACGGGCCAGCGCCCCTCGGTCGCCCGAGGCCATGCCGCGGACGATCGCCTCGTCCGTCTCCGTGGTCACGTCCACATCCCACCCCCTTCACTCCAGAGGTGTCGCAGACGCAGCGATCATGACGAGACCGTGGCGGAATCGTGATCCCGGGCGTGTCAGCGTCGACGGGGCGACGCTGTCTGCGTCAGTGGAACTCGTCGCCCTCGGTCCGCTCGCTCGGCGACTTGTGGCCGCCGAGCATGTCGTTGTCGTCCTGGTCGCTGGAGGTCGCGAGCTGCAGCATGGCGAGGACCACGACGACCACGATGAACGCGATCCCGAGGAAGACCAGGGCGAGCTCGAACTCCCGGGTCGAGAAGAGCACGACCGCTCCGATGAACACCGCGACGATCGCCGAGATCACGAGGAGCTCGGCCGGACGCAGGCGGTCGCGACGGCTGGGAGTGGTCATGCGTGTGGTGCTCCGTCCGGGGCGGCAGCCGGGGCTGCCGTTCCCCACTTGTGCGAGAGTCCGGCGATCACGTGGAAGACCGCCGCGATGGCGAGGTACGCGCCGAGCAGGCCGACGAGGACGATCGCCGCGTCCAGGGTCCCGGTCACGCGTTCGACACCACCGAGCTGCTGGGAGTAGTCGGGCGGCGTGAGGAGGAAGGCCACCGCGAGCAGCAGCGTCAGTCCCCCGACGGTCGTCCAGTCACGGGTGAACGGGGACCGGCCGCGCGACCGGATTCCCTGTGCGAGTTCGAGTCCACCGCCGAGGACCGCCCAGCCGACCACGATCGTGATGAAGGCCGGGAGACCGATGCCGTTCGTCGCGAACGCTGCGACGGCGGCGACGAGACCGACGACCGACTGCGCCAGGGTCGTCGCCCGCGAGCGTCCGTCCAGGGGCAGCCGCCGGAGACCGGCGAACCCGAGCACGAGGGCGTCGACCAGCACGAACGCGCCGAACAGCAGCAGGCCGTAGCCCGCGGCGTGGTTGGACGAGAAGGTGATGACGACGGCCACGATCGCGGCTGGGACTGCCCGGAGGACGGGGATCGGCCAGTACCGCGAGCGCTGGCCGACGTCGTCCACGGAGTCGGACACGGGACCTCTTTCGGGCGAGCGGATCGTGACCCCGAGTCTACCGCCGGGGCGACTGGACCCGGACCGAGCGCCGACCGCCCGGTCCGGGTCCCCGCCGGCTACTCGCTCGATCCGGCAGAGCCCTTGATCGCGGCCCGCCGTCGCCGCACCCACCAGACCGCACCGCCGAGGAGCACCGCCGCCGCGCTGGTCGTGCCCAGCAGCCCGAGTCCATCGGCACCGGTCCAGGCGAGCGAGCCGGGGCGACCCGCCGACGCCGGACCGCCGCCCGCACCGTCGCCCCCGACGCCGGACGCCGTCGTGGGCCTCGCGGACGGCCCGGTGGTCGGAGACGGGCGACCGCCACCACCGCCGTCGTCGCCACCACCGCCGTCGCCACCCGGGACGACGACGCCGATGCTCACCTCGGGCGAGGGATCACCGCCGTCCTGGTCGCTCGGGGACGTCGCCGTGGCCACGTTCACCACGTCCGAGCCGTCACCGCGGTAGTCGGGGTCCAGCACGGCGCGGATCCGGAAGGCCACGGACTCGCCGACGCCGAGGGCACGACCGGACCGGCAGGTCACGAGCTGCCCGTCGGCCGTGCAGCCGTCGTCGGAGCCGGTGAACCGCACGGCGTCCGGCAGCCGGTCGACCGCCCCGACGTCGGCGGCGGTCGCCGGACCACGGTTCCGCGCGGTGACGACGTACTCGAGCGCGTCGCCGGGGGCGACACCGACGGACGGCGTGACCGACTTGTCCGTCTCCACCTGGGCGTTCGTGGCGGGCGGCGGCTGGACGACGTCGGCCGACACGACCGAGGTGTTGTCCGTCTCGTCCGAGTCGGCCAGCGGAGACGCGGGCGCGATCGTGGCGGTGCTCTCGAGCGGACCGGTGGCGTCCGGCGCCACCCGTCCTGTGACGGTGACGACCGCGGAACCACCCCGCGGCAGGTCGAGGCCGGTCGCGACGTCGCCGGTGCCGCTCGCGGTCACGCAGCCCGACCCGGCCTCGGGTGCACAGGTCCACGACACGTCCTGCAGTCCGTCGGGCACCTCGACGCGGAGCGGGCTCGGGTCCGAGTCGTTGACGCCGACGTTGCGCGCGTGCACCTCGTAGCGGAACTCGCTCCCCGCGACCGCGCTCGCCGGCATGTCCTGGGAGACGGCGAGGTCGGCCGGCTGCCACACCCGCAACGCGTCGATCTCGTGCACGTCGACGTGGCTGCCGGTCGCCGCGCTGAACCCGAGGCGGAGGGTCGCGGGGAGCGGTGCCTGACCGTCGCCGGCGAGCGGGACCCGGTCGAGCACCGTCTTCATCACGCCGTTGACCTCCATGCGCACGGAGATCGCGAGGTTCCCCGGACCGTCCGGCTGGAGCGTGACCCGGACCTTGCGGGTGCCGCGGCCCACGGTCCGCGTCCCCCCGGGCGCCGACACGCCCTCGACGTACCGGTACCCCGTGACGTCGTCGCCGGAACCCCGCACCACGACCGAGTCCGGACGGGGACCGGGACCGGACTCGTTCAGGGCCTTCGAGAAGTTGCCGTACCGATCGAGCGCGACCGCCACGACACCGCCCGGGACGCCGGGCAGGTCGCACGGGTAGACGTCGCCCTGGGTCGCACTGGAGCGGCACGCGTAGCCGAGCGCGGCTCCGTAGGCGCCCACGCCCTGGGGTGCCGCGCCGTCCGCCAGGAAGAGCAGCAGCCCGTCCGCCCCCTCGTCCGTCGAGGTCGTGTACATCGCGTAGTCGAACTCGACCTCGAGACCGAGGTCCGACGGGAAGGTGTCGTCCGTCGACCACGCACCCGCCTGCTTCTGCGCGTCGTCGGTGAGCCGGAGTCGGTCGTCGACGATCCGGGCGTCCCCGCTCAGCGTGCCGCCGTCGCTCGACGAGAAGTCGTGCACGTACGGGAACGCGAGCGTGTCGGCGGAGGAGCTCGACGGGGTGAGGGCCGGGGCGGCGAGGACGCCGACCGCCGTCAGGACGCTGACGACGGCGGCGGTCCGCCGACCCCGACACCGCCGGACGGGCGTCGGGGTCGGCGGCGGCGGGGCGGATGCTCGTTGCTCGGTTGCTGTCATGCCCCGATCGTTGCGAGCCGCCCACCGCGGCCGGACGCCGACGCAACACCCTGGGGAGGGTGCCTCGTCAGGACGACCCTGTGCAGGAACGGGCTCCGGTCAGCCGAGCCAGACGGTGGTCTCCCCCGGCAGCAGTCCGTCGCCGGCGTCGAGGGGCCCGGACGCGAGCACCACGTCCCCCTCGGGCATCGCCACGGGGGTCGTGCGGAAGTTCGTCACCGAACGCCACCCGTCGTGCCGGGCGAAGGCCACGACGTCGTCGCCGGCCTCGGTCCACGTCAGCTCCTCGCCGCGCTGGAGCCGCCGTCGCGCCGCGGTCGCCTCCCGGTACATCGACAGCGTCGAGGTGGGGTCGTCCTCCTCGGCCTCCACCGACGAGGCCCCGAAGTCGTCGGGCTGCGGCAGGTGCGGCGCGACGTCCCCGAAGCCGAACGACGGCCCGGTGCGCGTCCACGGGATCGGCACGCGGCAGCCGTCCCGGCCCTTGACGGTGTGCCCGGTCCGGATCCACTTCGGGTCCTGCAGCAGTGCGTGCGGGATCGCGGGGGCCTCGTGCAGCCCGAGCTCCTCGCCCTGGTAGACGTACGACGACCCGGGCAGCGCGAGGACGAGCATCGTCGCCGCACGCGCACGACGGACGCCCCGCTCGCGGTCGAGCACCGGGTCGGTGCCGTCGGTCAGCAGCCACGCGTCGGTGTCGGTGCCCTCGGGGAGCCCGTACCGCGTCGCATGCCGGACGACGTCGTGGTTCGACAGCACCCAGGTGCTCGACGCCCCGGACTGCTCCGACGCCGACAGGTTGCGCTCGATGATGGTGCGGAACGACCCGGCGTCGAAGGGCGACTCGAGCAGGTCGAAGTTGAAGGCCTGACCGAGCTCGGTCGGCCGTGCGTAGAGCACGCGTCGCGGAGCGGGAGCCCACGCCTCGGCGACCGCGGCGCGGGGCGGGTCGTACTCGTCCAGGACGGCACGCCACGTCGCGAAGATCTCGTGCACCTCGTCGCGGTCGTACAGCGGGTCGGAGCCGTCGAGCGGCAGCGCCTGCTCGTTCGACGGCCGGTACGGCGTCGACAGGTCCTTCGCGAGCCCGTGGGCGACGTCGACGCGGAAGCCGTCCACGCCGCGGTCCGACCAGGAGCGCAGCGTGTGCTCGAAGTCCGCGCGCACCTCGGGGTTCGTCCAGTCGAGGTCCGGCTGCTCCGGTGCGAACAGGTGCAGGTACCACTGCCCGTCCGGCACGCGGGTCCACGCGCTGCCGCCGAAGTTCGACACCCAGTCGCTCGGCGGGAGCTCGCCGGACTCGCCGCTGCCCTCGCGGAAGACGTACCGCGCACGCTCGGGCGACCCCGGAGCCGCGGCGAGCGCCGCACGGAACCACTCGTGCTGGTCGGAGGTGTGGTTCGGCACGACGTCGACGATGACGCGGATGTCGTGCTCGTGCGCGGTCCGGATGAACGCGTCGACGTCGTCGAGCGTGCCGAGCCGCGGGTCGACGTCGCGGTAGTCCGCCACGTCGTAGCCGCCGTCGGCGAGGGGCGACGGGTAGAAGGGCGACAGCCAGACCGCGTCGACGCCGAGCGACGCCAGGTAGGGCACGCGGCTCGTGATGCCGGCGACGTCACCGAGGCCGTCCGCGTCGGTGTCCGCGAAGCTCCGCGGGTACACCTGGTAGACGACGGCCTGGCGCCACCAGTCGGGGTCGGTCGTGCGCGGGCTGCTGGCGGGCGTCCGAGGCGTGCTCACCCGGCCACCGTACCGATCGGTCCCGGCGGCGGGAACAGGACCGGGTGACGCCGGGAATGCCACGCCCAGGAGATGCCTTGGTTGTCGCTGACACCATTTCGTGACCGTACGGTCACGAAGGAGAAGGGATCCCCATGACGAACGTCCTCGTCCTCGTCGGCAGCCTGCGCGCCGGCTCGATCAACCGGAAGCTCGCGGAGGCCGCCGAGCAGCACGCCCCCGAGGGCACCACGCTCACGACCTTCGACGGCATCGTCGACCTGCCCTTCTACAACGAGGACATCGACGGCGACACCCCGCCCGCCGCCGCGGTCGCCTTCCGCGACGCCGTCGCGACCGCCGACGCCGTGCTCCTCGTCACGCCCGAGTACAACGGCACGATGCCCGCCGTCCTGAAGAACGCGCTCGACTGGGGCTCGCGTCCGTTCGGCGCCTCGCCGCTGTCGGGCAAGCCGCTCGCGGTGATCGGTTCGGCCTTCGGTCAGTACGGCGGCGTCTGGGCCCACGACGACGCACGGAAGTCGGCCGGCATCGCCGGGGCGAAGGTCCTCGAGGACGTCAAGGTCGCCATCCCGCAGTCGGTGGTCCGGTTCGCCGAGACCCACCCGCGCGAGGACGCCGAGGTCGTCGAGCTCGTGCAGGGCGCACTCCGCGCCCTGGCCGACGCGGCGGACGAGCGCGCAGCGGCCTAGCCGCACCGGTCGCCGAGAGGCGACAGGAGTCGGACTGGAGGCGCGGTGCCGGCTGGCACCGCGCCTCCAGTCCGTCCCTCGATCGCCCGGCCACTAGACAGCCGAGATACCAGACGGGTTACCCTGATCGGCATGTCGACGCAGGAGATCACGGAGCCGTCGGGGTACTGGTTCCCCGACGACGACGCCACCCAGCGCGGTGTCGCGGTGCTCAACGCCCTGCGCCGCTACCGGTCCGCCGAGACCGCGATGCGTCGCCGGACGCGCGACTCGATGGGCATGGGCGAGACGGACCTGCTGGCCGTCCGCTACCTGCTGCAGGCGCAGCGCGCCGGACGGATCGTCAAGCCGAAGGACCTGTCCGCGTACCTGAAGATCTCGTCGGCCTCGACGACGATCCTCATCGACCGGCTCGTGCGGTCGAACCACGTCCGCCGTGATCCGCACCCCACGGACCGTCGTGCACTGGTCATCACCCCGACCACCGAGACCGACGACGAGGTCCGGGCGACTCTCGGCATCATGCACCGACGGATGATGTCGATCGCCGAGGGCCTGTCCGCCGACGATGCCCGCGTGGTCGCCCACTTCCTGGAGCGCATGCGCGACGCCGTCGACCAGGTGGACCCGACACCCCCGCACTGACGCCTTCGACGGGCACCGCGGGGGACACCCCGGTTCCACGTGCTCTGAGAGTGCTCCACACGTGACCGCGTAGACCGGAAGGGTCACCGACCGCGAAAGGAGCCGATCATGCACGCATCGGACACGCTCGCCGCAAACCTCCAGAAGGTCCTCGTGGACCTCATCGACCTGCACCTGCAGGGCAAGCAGGCGCACTGGAACATCCTCGGCCGCAACTTCCGCGACCTGCACCTGCAGCTCGACGAGATCGTCGACGCCGCCCGTGAGTTCGCCGACGACACGGCCGAGCGCATGCGCGCCCTCTACGCCGTTCCGGACGGCCGTTCCGCGACGGTCGCCGCCGGCACGCACCTCGACGCGTTCCCCGAGGGGGAGATCGACACGCACGACGCGATCGACGAGATCACGCTGCGCCTGTACCAGACGACCGGCACCATGCGCGACGTGCACGACGAGGTCGACGACGAGGACCCGACGACCGCGGACCTGCTCCACGGCTTCATCGAGCGCCTCGAGCAGCTCGCCTGGATGGTCTCGGCCGAGAACCGCGAGCCGCGGACGCCCCTCGCCGCCGCCACGACCCCGGCCGTCGCCGAGGCCTCCGAGCACGAGTAGGACCCACTCCGTGGACCTCGGCATCACCGGCAAGGTCGCGCTCGTCTTCGGTGGCGACTCCGGCATCGGCTGGAACACGGCTCGCATCCTCCTCGCGGAGGGTGCGACCGTGGTCGTCACCGACCTCGACCAGGGACGCCTCGACACGAGCGCGGACCAGCTCGAGGCGCCGCCCGGCAGACTGTTCGCCTTCGCGGCGGACGTCACGGACGCCGACAGCCTCGCCGCCTTGCACACGAAGGTGCGCGACGCCGTCGGCGAGATCGACATCCTCGTGCAGTCCTCGGGCGTCACCGGCGCCCAGGGCATGTTCCACGAGATCGACGAGCAGGGGTGGCTCGACACCATCGACGTCGACCTCATGGGTCCCGTGCGGATCACCCGCGAGTTCATCGCGGACCTGCGGAACGGCGGCTGGGGTCGGATCGTCTACCTGGTGTCCGAGGACGCCTCGCAGCCGTACGACGACGAACTGCCCTACTGTGCCGCGAAGGCCGGCGTGCTGTCGTTCGCGAAGGGCCTCTCGCGCTCCTACGCGTCGGAGGGCCTGCTGGTGAACACCGTCAGCCCTGCGTTCATCCACACACCGATGACCGACGCGATGATGGACAAGCGCGCGAAGCAGCTCGGGACCTCGTTCGACGACGCGATCACCAGCTTCCTCGACGAGGAGCGTCCGTACATGGAGCTCGGCCGCCGCGGTGAGCCCGAGGAGGTCGCGAACGTCGTCGCCTTCCTGTGCTCCGACCTGGCGAGCTTCGTCAACGGTTCGAACTACCGGGTCGACTCCGGCTCGGTCGCCACCATCTAGGAGACCCATGACCGACTTCCGCTACCTCATCGTCGGGGGCGGGATGGTCGCCGACGCGGCCGCCCGCGGCATCCGCGAGATCGACGCCGACGGCTCGATCGGGATCGTCAGCGAGGAGCACGACCGGCCGTACGCGCGTCCGGCCCTGTCCAAGAAGCTCTGGACCGACCCGGAGTTCAGCTGGGACGAGAAGGTCGACCTGCACACCGAGGAGACCGGCGCGACGTTCGTGCTCGGGACCGTGGTGACGGCGATCGACCGTGCCGCGAAGACCGTCACGACGAACGACGGCGAGACCCACGGGTACGAGCGGCTGCTGATCGCCACCGGCGGGAAGCCGCGCAGCCTGCCGGGCCTGTCGCCGTCACCGCGCGTGCTCGACTTCCGCAGCGCCGACGACTACCGCCGGCTCCGCGAGCTCGCCGACGCCGGGGCCCACGTCGCCGTGGTCGGCGGCAGCTACATCGGCACCGAGATCGCGGCCGGCATCGTGCAGAACGGTGCCCGCGTGACGCTCGTGACCCCGGACGAGGTGCTCGGCGGCCACATGTTCCCGCAGGACCTCGCCGAGGCGTTCCAGCAGCGCTTCACCGACCACGGGGTCGAGCTGCGGACCGGTCGTCGCGTCGAGTCCGGCACGGAGTCGGGCGACGGCGTCGTGCTGACCCTCGACGACGGCTCGGTCCTCGAGGCCGACGCGGTCGTCGCGGGCCTCGGCATCGAGCCGCAGACGCACCTGGCCGCCGACGCGGGACTGACCGTGCGGGACGGCATCGTGGTCTCGTCCACGCTGCTCACCGACGACGACGCGGTCCTCGCGGCCGGCGACGTCGCCGAGTACCCGGACCGGATCCTCGGCACCCGTCGGGTCGAGCACGTGGACAACGCGAAGGAGCAGGGTCGGCAGGCCGGCCGGAACCTGGCCGACGCCGACGAGACGTACGACCACACGCCGATGTTCTACAGCAACGTCTTCGACGCCGGGTACGAGGCCGTCGGGCAGGTCTCGACCGAGCTGCACACGGTCGAGGACTGGCAGGAACCGCTCACCACGGGCGTCGTCTACTACCTGGACGACGACGACACCGTGCGCGGGGTGCTCCTCTGGAACGTGTCCGACAAGACCGACGAGGCGCGCGCGGTCCTCGCCGAGGCGAACGCGCTGACGCGGGACATGCTGCCCGGGCGCATCGCGGCGTAGCCGCCGCGGCTGCGGCTGCGGCTGGAGCTGCGGCCTGCGGGACCACCCGGCGCTGACGGCGACGGCCTGGAGGCGCGGCGCTGGCCTGCGGAGGCGGGTCGCGCCTCCAGGCCGTCGCGTCGGGCGCGGGACGCGCCGCTCAGTCGTGCTTCCGCACCTCCGGCGCGACCTCGTCGACGACCGCCCGGCGGTCGTCCGGGTCGACCGGGATGCCGTCGCCGTCCGCCATCGCCACGGCGTGCGCGGACTTCGCGCGCTCGAGCTGCTCGTCGTCGCCCTCCGCCATGCCGAAGAGCTCCGTGAAGCGCGACTTCACGACCAACCAGGCGTCCTTCGGCCCGAGGCGCGCCAGGTCCGACGACGTCGTGTCGTCACGGACGCGCCGGAGCGACCCGACCCCGCGGTCCGTGATGCGTCCCTCGACGTGCGCCACCGCGAGCCGGGCGACCGCGTCCGCCTGCGCGTGCATGACCGAGTGCGCTCCGTCGACGACCTCGCGGAGCACCGCGTGCGGGAACACCCGCGCGAGCGACCGGATCCAGTCACGGGGCACGAGCGCGTCGTGCTCGCCGCGGACGATCAGCGTCCGGGCACGGACGTGCGGTGCGCGGTCCTCGATCGGGAACGCGATCATCTGCGGCAGCACCCGGCGGAACCAGTGCCAGCCGCACAGCGCGTAGGCCGTCACGGCGTGCCAGCGGACGGCGGCGGGTTCGTGCAGGGCCGAGCGGAGGAAGCGGAACGCCGCCTTCGGGATCGTGCGCGCACGGTCGTCGGTGACCGGGCTGATGAGCACGAGGTCACGGATGTGCGGGTTGCGCGCGGCGACCTCGGTGACCACCTGGGTGCCCATCGAGTGACCGATCAGCACGGGGTCCGCGAGCCGGAGCTCCCGGAGGACGTGCTCGACCGCGTCGGCGTAGCGCTCGATCGACACCGCTCCCCCGAACTTCGGCACCCCGGCGAAGCCCGGCAGGTCGAGGGCGTGCACCGGACCGTTCTCGTTGAGGTGCGGCGCGAGGCGCTCGTAGTACGTCGCCGCGATCCCGAGCCCCGCGACGAGCACGAACGCGCGGTCACCGGGCTGACCGATGGAGCTCACCCGGACGTACGTGCCGTCGACCGCGATCCGGTCCACCCGCACCGTGACGTCGGCGTCCTCCGACCGGGAGAGCTCGCCGGCGGGGTCGGGCGCGGGCTCGGGTGAGCTGTCGTCGGCATCGTGCACGTCGGCCTCCAGGATCTCGGCGACCGCCCACGATACCCGTCCGTTCAGCCGCCGAACGCGGAAGCGGGGCTGCCGTGCACGCGGGTCTGCACAGCGAAGACGGCCCCGGAGTGCGGGTACTGCTCGAGCTGTTCCTCGGTGCTGTTCTCACGGGCGGACGCGATGAAGAGCGTCGACATGTCCGGTCCGCCGAACGCCACCGAGGTGACGTTCGGGGCCGGCACCTCGACCGTCTCGAGGTGCGCACCGGCCGCGTCCCACCGCTCGACCCGCCCGGACCCGTACACCGCGGTCCAGAAGCACCCCTCGTCGTCGCGCACGAGCCCGTCGTGGGCGGCGCCGCTGACGAAGGGCTCGAGTTCGCCGAGCTCGCCGTCCGGCCCGTAGGAGCCGCGGTAGATCGTCGACGTGCTCGTGTCGGTGACGTACATCACGCTGCCGTCGGCCGACCACTCGATGCCGTTCGTGACCCCGAAGCCGCCACGGAGCACGCGGGTGGTGCCGTCCGGCTCGACGGAGTGGAGTGCCCCGGCCGGGTCCTGGTCGGAGAGGTCCATGCTGCCGACGAGGAAGCGGCCGAACGGGTCGCACTTGCCCTCGTTGAACCGCATCGCGTCGGTCGCGTGCTGGACGCGGACGAGCTCGCGCTCGACGACACCGCGCTCGTCCGTGAGGACGACCCGGTCGCCGAGGGCCGCGACGAAGCCACCGCCGGCGCGCGGCTGGAAGCTGGCCAGGGGCGGCGGCAGGGCGACGCTCGACTCGACGGTGCCGTCGATGCGGGCGGTCGTCAGCAGACCGAGCGTGATGTCCGTCCACCGGAGCCGCTCGGCGGACGGGTCCCAGACGATGCTCTCCGCGAGCACCGCCTGCTCGTCGCAGAAGACGGTCACGGGGCCGGTCACGGCGTCGGTGTGCATGCCCCCCCGTCTACCGGCCGCCACGTGCACGGACGCTCAGAGGCGGGCGAACCGTGCCCGGAAGAAGCTCCACACCCCGTAGGCCAGGAACCCGACCCCCATCGCCACGAGCAGCACCGTCCCGCCCGGCAGCCGGTGGACCGCGTCGAACGCGGCGTCCAGCCCGGTGGCCTGCTCCGGGTCGTTGCGGAGCGCGGCGACGGCGACGAGCACGCCGACGACGGCCACCGCGAAGCCCTTGCCGACGTACCCGACCACCGCGAGGACCGTCACCGGTCGGTCGAGGTGGTGCGGTGGCCGCACGATGTGCTTCCGGAAGGACCGGCGGCAGCCGATCACGACGAGCCCGACGCCGATCCCGATCGCCACGGCGGCGACGGCGAGCAGCAGGAACACCCCGCCCGGCGTGGCGAGGGCCTGCGCCGCGGCGCTGCGGCTCGACCCGCTGGAGCTCCGGCCGGCGCCGAGCGCGAAGGACGCCGCCGAGTACGACACCGCGCCGTAGGCGACCGCCTTGCCGACGTCCTTGCCCCGGGCGGCCCACCCGCGAGCGCTGTCCGACCGGCCGCCGACGACCGCCTCGAGCAGGAGTCGCAGGGTCAACGCCGCGGTGCCCACGGCGACCGCCCAGAGCAGGACGATGCCCCCGGGCACCGCGGCGAGCTGCTGGAGCGCACCCGACTGGTCGGTCTCGCTGCCGGACGACGCGTCGCCGAGGCCGAGCAGCACGACGAGGTAGCCGATGAGCAGGTGGACGATGCCGCTGCCGACGTACCCGGCACGGGCCGTCGCCTCGAACCACCTGCTGTCGGCGATGCGCCTCGCCTGTCGTCCGGTCTCGCGTGCTGCTCGTTCCGCCTGGTCGCTCACCCTTCGAGCGTGCCCGACGCGTGGAGCGGTGTCCGCAGCGTGCGCGCCCCGGCATGCCGTGCGGCGGACGGGAGGCGCGGTGCGGGCCCGCACCGCGCCTCCCGTCCGGCGGTCAGTCGCCCTTGACGTTGACGACCTGCCGCAGCGTGTGCCGGACCCGCACCAGGTCCGTCGCGTCGGCCATCACCTGGTCGATCGGCTTGTACGCCGCCGGGATCTCGTCGAGGAACGCGTCGGTGTCCCGGTACTCGATGCCGACCATCGCCGCGCGGAGCTCGTCGTGGGTGAAGGTCCGCCGCGCCGCCGACCGCGAGTAGAGCCGACCGGCGCCGTGCGGCGACGACTCGAGCGACGGCTTGTTCCCGAGGCCCTCGACGACGTACGACGCCGTGCCCATCGAGCCCGGGATGAGCCCCGGCTGCCCTGCGGCGGCCTGGATGGCTCCCTTCCGGGACACCCAGACGCTCTTCCCCCAGTGCGTCTCGCGCTGGGTGAAGTTGTGGTGGCAGTTGATCCGCTCCTGCTCGTCGACGGCGGTCCCGAGCACCTCGGACAGCTGCCGGACGACGCGGTCCATCATCTCCTCCCGGTTGAGCAGGGCGAAGTGCTGCGCCCACCGGAGCTCGGCGATGTACCGGTCGAACTCGGGCGTGCCCTCGACGAGGTAGGCCAGGTCGGGGTCCGCGAGCTCGATCCACCAGCGCTGCATCAGCCGCTTCGCGACCGCGATGTGCCGCTGCGCGATCTTGTTGCCGACGCCCCGTGACCCGGAGTGCAGGAAGAGCCAGACCCGGTCCTCCTCGTCGAGGGAGACCTCGATGAAGTGGTTGCCGGACCCGAGCGTGCCGAGCTGGCCCCGCCAGCCGCCGTGGGCGCCGGCGGGGTCGAACCCGGCGGCCTCGGCCAAGGTCTCGAGCTCCGCGATCCGCGGCGCCGCCGTCGCGACGACCTTCCGGTTCGACGCGCCGGCCGACAGCGGGACCGCCCGCTCGATCTGCTCGCGCAGGGGCTGCAGGTCCGTCGGCAGGTCGGCGGCCGAGAACTGCGTCCGGACCGCGATCATGCCGCAGCCGATGTCCACGCCGACGGCCGCCGGCATGACCGCGCCGAGGGTCGGGATGACCGACCCCACGGTCGCACCGAGCCCGAGGTGGGCGTCGGGCATGAGCGCGAGGTGCGGGAACACGAACGGCATCCGTGCCGTCGTCCGCGCCTGCTGCTCGGTGTTCTCCTCGAGCAGGGATGCCCAGCTCAGGAGCTTGTCGTTGATCTTCTTCACGGTCTCGTCCTTCGTCGTGACGGTGCCACGACGGCCGGTCGGCCGTCGTGGTGACGACCGGTGGTCGTCGTGGTGACGACCGGTGGTCGTCGTGACGACCGGTGGTCGTCGGTGACGGTCCGGGGCGGACGGGACCCGTGTCCTCCGGTCGGTGCGGCTGCACGGACACGAAGGGAACGACGGGAGGGACGCCCCGGGCCGGGTGGGCACGGGACGTCGGGGACGGCGCGTGCCTACGCGGGTTCGCGGAGGGACTGGTTCGCGTACTGCACTGCGGACAGCACGACGAGCGCACCGAGCTGTCGCTCGGTGCGGCTGCTGTGCTGTGCGGCGTGCATCGCGGTCCTTCCACGGGTGCCCGGGGCGGGCGGTCCCGCCCGTCGGGCAGGAGGACCGACAGTAGTGCGACACGCCCGGGCTGCACAAGTCGGCCGGGCGTGTCGCGGTCCGGCGGAGCGTTCCTGCACAGCCGGGAGGCGCACCTCGCCCGTCCACAGCGGGGTACGTCCGGCTGATGGCCGGGCCGGTCCACCGGGCAGGCTGGCACCATGACCGAGCGGACACGCGACACCCCCGACGCGAACGACAACGAGGAACGCACCGACGGCTACGTGCCCCTGCGCTCCTACGGCGCGATCGGCGACGGTCGCACCGTGGCGCTCGTGGCGAGGGACGGACGGATCGACTGGCTGCCGATCCCGTCGATGGACTCGCCGCCGGTGTTCGCCAGCATCCTCGACCCGGAGCACGGCGGGCACATCGCGCTCCGGCCGACGGGCGAGGCCACGGTCGAGCGCGAGTACCTGCCCGGTACGAACGTCCTCGTCTCGACCTGGACCACCGGGTCCGGGTCCTGCACCGTCACCGACGCCATGGTGACGGGCGTCGCCGGTCGGCTGCCGTGGGCCGAGGTCGCCCGCTGCGTGCAGGGCGTCAGCGGCTCGGTCGAGATGGAGTGGGCGGTCGTCCCCGGGACCCTGCTGAACACGGCCGAGCCGAAGCGCCTCGACACGGCCAACGGCACCGTGATCGGCATCGACGGCGTCACGATCGCCATCGTCGAGCACGGGTTCGACCCGGTGCACGACGACGGGCCCCGGTTCTCCGGGCGCTTCACCGCCACCGAGGGGTCGAAGTCGATCCTCACCATCGTCGGCACGCACGACGAACCGATCTTCCTGCCCGAGCCCGAGCGCACCCTCGACGCCGTGGACCGCACGATCGCGAACTGGTCGACGTGGTCCGAGGAGTTCTCCTACGACGGCCCCTGGTCGGACGCCGTGCAGCGCAGTGCCCTGGCCCTGAAGCTGCTCATCTACTCGCCCACCGGAGCGATCGCGGCCGCGCCGACCACGAGCCTGCCCGAGGACCGCACCGGCGGCAAGAACTGGGACTACCGGTTCGCCTGGGTCCGCGACCTGTCGTACACGGTGCACGCGCTGACCCGCTTCGGCCTGCGCGAGGAGACGCACGCGGCGGTCTCGTGGGTGATGCGCACCATCGCCGAGCACGACGAGACCATGCCGATCTTCTACGAGCTCGACGGCAAGAAGACCGACGGGGTCGAGGAACGCGACGTCCCCGGGTGGAACGGCATCGGGCCGGTCACGATCGGCAACCGTGCCGGCGACCAGCTGCAGCTCGGGGTGTGGGGGGACGTCTTCGAGATCCTCCGGCAGTACGTGAAGGCGGGGAACGTGCTCGACCGGCAGACGGCCGGGGTGCTCGAGCGCCTGGCCGACGATGCCTGCCACCGGTGGGAGGAGCCCGACTCCGGCATGTGGGAGCTCGAGGACACGCAGCACTACACGTCGAGCAAGATCGGCTGCTGGCAGGCGCTCGACGCCGCGGTGGAGCTGCACGACGCCGGCATGATCGACGGCCCCCGCGAGAAGTGGATCGAGAACCGCGAGCTCATCGAACAGTGGGTCGGCGAGCACGGCTGGGACGAGGACCTCGGCCACTACGTGATGTACCCGGGATCGACGGCACTCGACACCTCGATCCTGATCCACGCGATGTCGGCGTTCGACCGCGGACCCCGCATGGCGTCCACCATCCGCGCGGTCGAGGAGCAGTTGCAGCGCGGACCGCTCGTCTACCGCTACACCGGCATGGACGCCGAGGAGTCCCCCTTCGTCGCGTGCTCCTTCTGGCTGGCGGCTGCGATGGCCTGCACGGGCCGCGTCGACGACGCCCGGGCGCTCATGGACGACATGGTCGGGCAGGCGAACGACGTGGGCCTGTTCAGCGAGATGATCAGCGAGGACGGCGACTTCATGGGCAACCTGCCGCAGGGGCTGTCGCACCTCGCCCTGATCCAGGCGGCCCTGACGATCGAGGAGGTCGCCGAGGAGGCCTGACCCTGGGCCGGCCGACCGCGGTCAGCCGAGGGTGATGGCCACGAGGCCGGCGACGCCGAGCAGGTACAGCACCACCACGACGAACGAGTCGACGCCCATCCCGAGGATCCGACGCTGCGGCCGGAAGACCAGGCCGACCGCGTAGACGATCGTCAGGAGGGCCGCCAGCGCGGTGAGGTACACGTCGCTGGCGTTCGCCTGGGGCAGGACGGCCTTGCCCGAGAGCACCGTCGCGACGAGGAAGAGCACGGGCAGGAACGCGTTCCCGCCGAAGATGTCCGACACCGCCAGGTTGTCGTCGCCCTGCCGCACCGCCTGGATGCCGGTGGAGATCTCGGGCAGGCTCGTCGCGAGCGCGAGCACGGTGGCGCCGAAGAGCACCCCGGACAGGCCGATCTGCTCGGACGCGGCGTCACCGGCGCGCTCGAGCACGACGCCCGCCACCAGCGTCGCCAGGGCCGACAGCGAGAAGACGACCGCGGCCTTCCGCGTGCTCATCCGCGGCTGCTGCTGCTTGCGCGTGCGGTGGCCCGACGCGTGCGGGGACGCGTCGGGCGCCCGACCGTCCTGGTGCCACGGCAGCCCCTTGCCGGCGCGCTGCACGAGCAGGAGTCCGACGACCCAGATCGCCGCGATGAGGACGACGTCGGGGGTGAGCCGAGCGACGACGAGGTCCGGCGGCAGCTGGCTGCCCGCGACGACCACGGCGAGCACGGCCACGACGACGACCGCCTCGAGCACCAGGGTCAGCGACGCGGCGCGCCAGGTGATCGGCTTGACGCCCTTCCCCCGCTTGCCGAACGCGTCGAGGATCGCGATCACCACGGTCTGCAGCGCGATGCCGCCGAGGATGTTGCCCGCGGCCACCTCGATGTTGCCGGACAGGCCCGCGCTGACCGTGATCGCGATCTCGGGCAGGTTCGTGGCGACCGCCAGCACGATCAGCCCGCCCAGCGCACTGCCGAGGTGCAGGCGGTCGTCGAGGACGTCGGTGGTCTTGGAGAGCTGGATGCCCGCGACCCAGATCACCGCGGCGCCGGCCACGAAGATCAGGACGAGCGCCCACAGCGGGAGCGATGCCATGCACTCGACGGTGGACCTCGTCGCCCTCGGACGTTCCGATCCCGCGTCGAACGGCTGAGCGGACCGTCCCCGACCGTCCGTCGGCGGTCGGGGGCATGATGGACGGGCGATGAACGACGTCGACGCACGCATGGACCGGCTGCGACGAGCCGCCCGGTACCGGTACCAGCAGCTGGTGGACAGCGAGATCGAGCGCGGCTCCCTCGACCCGGACGAGGTCCGCGAGGAACGCCGTCTCCTGCGGCTGCAGGACGTCGAGCAGCACGCCCGCGCCCGGATCGAGGAAGCCGAGCGCCGCGGGCTCTTCGAGGGGAACCCGTACCACGGCAAGCCCCTGCCCGGGAACGACGGACGCCACGACCCCGACTGGTGGATCAAGGCGAAGATCGAGCGCGAGGACATCCGCGGCATCGCCCCGCCCGCCCTGGCCCTGCGGACCGAGGACGCCGAGCTCGACGACCACCTCGACGCGCTCGCCGTCGAGGACGACGTCCGCGCGGTCCTCGTCGACTTCAACGCGCGAGTCAAGGAGGCCCGACGGCAGCTGCTCGGTGGGCCGCCCGTGGTGACCCCGATGCGCGACGTCGACGCCGAGGTCGAGCGGTGGCGCGAGCGTCGCGGCGCCCGGCGCGCCGCCGACGAGCAGGCCGCCGCGGAGCGTGCGGCGGCGGAGGCCGCTGCCCGACCGCGTCGGTGGTGGCGGCGGCGCTGACCACGGGTCGTCCGGCGCCCGCGGGGCGGTACGACGGAAGGCGCCGTCCCCGGGTTCGGGGGCGGCGCCTTCGCGTCGTGGTGCTGCGGTGGTGTCCCGCTGGTGGTGCTGGGTGTTACTTGATCTGGGCGGTGATGGTGGCGGTGCCGACGAGCAGGCCACCCTTGACGGCGTCGGTCTT
>NZ_CAJCKG010000047.1:0-20187 GCF_903970945.1 Curtobacterium sp. ME26 | reverse complement strand
GTCCGGTCCGTACACTCGTCTCGTGAGTGCCTACGGACCCCTGCTGAAGACCCCCGGCGTCGGTCGCGTCATCGCTGCGCAGCTCACCGCCCGGTTCCCGTTCGGCATGCTGTCGCTCGCGTACCTGCTGCACGTCGAGCACATCTTCGGCTCGTACGGCGCCGCCGGTCTCGTGCTCGCGACGACCAGCATCGGCCAGGCGATCGCCGGACCGCTCACCAGCCGGTGGATGGGCAGCTGGGGCATGCGCCCGGTGCTCGTCCTGACCAGCGCGGTCGCGCTCGTGAGCATGGGCGTCGTCGCGTTCGTGCTCATGCCGCTGTGGGCCTACGTGGTCGTCGGGTTCCTCGGCGGCCTCGCGGTGCCGCCCGTGCAGCCCGCGGTGCGCACCATCTACCCGAAGATGGTGACCTCGTCGCAGCTCACGCCCCTGTTCTCCCTCGACGCGAGCGCGCAGGAGCTCATCTGGGTGGCCGGGCCCGTCATCACGACGTTCGTCGCGACGCAGATCGGGACCGTGCAGGCGATCGTCGTCGCGATGGTGTTCCTGGTCGTGGGCGGCGTGTGGTTCATCGCCTCCCCCGAGCTCGGCCGCGTCCGCATCCCCCGGTCCAAGCGCGCGTTCGGCGTCGTCCTCCGGCGCCCCTCGGTCGTCGTGGCGACCCTGACCGGTCTGCTGCTCATCGGCGCGTGCTCCGCGGTCGAGGCGAGCGTCACGAGCGTCTTCGGCGAGGGCAGCCCGAACGCCGGCATCGTCCTCGCCGTGTTCGCGGTCGGGTCGCTCGCGGGCGGCCTCGCGCTCGGACACCGCCCGATCTCGCGCAACACCCTCTGGGCCCGCATGTCGATCGTCTTCGTCGGCCTCGCCCTGGCGGTCGGCGGCACCGACTTCTGGTGGCTCTGCCTGGCGCTCGTGATCGCCGGCGCCGGCATCGCGCCCGCCCTCGCGGTCATGTTCGGCTCGGTGTCGGCGACGGTGAAGTTCTCCGACACCGCCGAGGCCTACGGCTGGATGGGGACCGGGCAGCTCATCGGCGCGGCCGGCGGCTCCGCGGTGGCCGGGTTCCTCATCGACGCGAACGGCCCCACCGGCGGCATGACCGTCGGCGCCGTGATGGCCGCGGCCGGGGTGTTGCTCCCGCTGTTCACGAAGCGGTGGCTGCCGGACCTGCGCGGTCGCGACGCGAGCCCCCTGCCGGACACCGAGCCGGTCACGCTCCCGAGCTGACGCGGCACGCCGACGGGTCGGGCGCGCCTGGTCGAACCGGGCGTGCCTGGACGGACCGGGCGTACCTGGTGGAAACGGGCGTACCTGGCCGGATGATCCGACCAGGTACGCCCGGTTGCACCTGCCACAGCAGGCGTCATGGGAAGGAACGGGCGTCCCGCCCGTCGTCGGTCCGGGAGGCCGGCGTCCGGCGTCAGGCGCGCGTGGCGTAGAACGGCGTCCAGAGGTCGGCCATCGGCATGAAGGAGCCGAAGAAGTCCTTGCCGAAGCGCAGCGCGTAGTCCTGCGACGGGCGGTCGCCCTCGGTCGGGAAGCGGATCTCGAACGACCCGTCGGCGGCGACCGGCGCCTGCGTCTGGTAGCCCTTGCCCGCCGCCGCCTGGACGGCCTGCGGCTTGTTCTTCTGCGTGACGACGCCGCGCACCAGCACCTCGTCGCCCTGGATGACGCTCGTGGTGATCGTCACGTTGCGGTAGGCGATCGTCGGGCCGGTGTGCTCGGCCTGCGCGCCGGCGGCGGCGACGGTCGGCGCGGCCTCGTGGGCGGTCGCCGCGGTGGCCGGGGTGGCGGCCAGGAGCGAGGCGCCGAGCGCGAGGGCGACGCCGGCGGTCGTGGCGAGTCGGGCGGTCTTCTGCATGGGGGTACTCCTTCAGGGTGACGGCCCGCTCCGTCGGCGGGCCGGGACGATGATGGCGGGGAGCGACTGTGGGCATTTCGTATGTCATGTCTTCGAAGGAGGACGGTCCCAGCAGGTCCGGGCAGGATGGCGGGATGCTGCCCGTGATCACCCTCCGTGACGGCGCGACGATCCCCGCGGTCGGGTTCGGCGTCTACAAGGTCGACGACGCCGAGGCCGAGACGGCCGTCGGTCTCGCGCTCGATGCCGGGTACCGGCACGTCGACACCGCCGAGATGTACGGCAACGAGACGGGCGTCGGGAAGGCGATCCGTGCCTCCCGGCTGGACCGCGACGACGTCTTCGTCACCACCAAGGTGTGGAACGACCACCAGGGGCGCGACGCGACCCTGCGGGCGTTCGACGCCAGCCTGGGACGGCTGGGACTCGACGCGGTCGACCTCTACCTGATCCACTGGCCGGCGGCGGCGAACGACCGCTACGTCGAGACCTGGCGGACGCTCGTCGAACTGCGCGAACAGGGTCGGGCACGGAGCGTCGGCGTCTCGAACTTCCAGGTGCCGCACCTGCAGCGCGTGATCGACGAGACCGGCGAGGTGCCGGCCGTCAACCAGGTCGAGCGGCACCCGTGGCTGCCGCAGCGGGAGCTGATGGCGTTCCACGAGCAGCACGGCATCGTGACCGAGGCGTGGTCGCCGCTCGGGCGCGGGCGGCTCGTCGACGACCCGGTGCTCAGCGGCATCGCGGCGGCGCACGGGGTGAGCGTCGCGCAGGTCCTCGTGCGGTGGAACGTGCAGCAGGGGGTCGTGGTGCTGCCGAAGTCGGTCACGCCCGCGCGGATCCGGTCGAACCTCGACGTCGACGGCTTCGTGCTGACCGACGAGGACCTCGCGGCCATCGCGACGCTCGAGTCCGGCCAGCGGACGGGGTCGCACCCGGACGCCGTGTCCTGACGGGGCAGGACCGGCGTCGACCCGCCGGACCCTGACAGCGCGGGGCTGGCGCCGGTCAGCCCTTCCGGTCCTCCTCGGACTGCCACGGCAGGTGCAGGTCACCGGGCTCGGGCTCGACGTCACCGGCGTCGTCCGCACCACCGGTGCCCGGCGCAGCGACGACCCGCGACGGGTCGATCCCGTCCTGCTCGAGGTCCTCGTCACTGCGCTGCTGCGTCTGCGACGCGACGGTCTCCCGCTCACTCGACGGGCTGTAGGAGGTGTCGGCGGCCCGCTGCTCGGACTCGCTCACGCCGTCGCGGTCGTCGCCGTGCGCAGCGTCGCGCAGCGCGTCGTTGCGCGCGCGGTCGTCGGACGGCTCGGGGCCGCGGACGTCGGGGGTGTTGTCGCTCATGCCCCGCACAGTAGGCGTCGACCCTGGGGTACCGGTTCGGTCACGACGGCGCTGATCCGGTTCCCGCTCCGGTACGGTCGTCCCGACGAAGGGGGACGTTGATGGGTCGGACGAGGACGCGGGGCGCGACGGCCGTCGCACTGGTGGGTGCGAGCACGCTGCTGTTGGCGGGCTGCTCGCTGTTCGGCGACGACGCACCGTTGCCGGCGCCGACCGGGCATGCGGCACCGAGCGCCTCCGCGACGCCGGGGCCCGTCGACGGGTCGGCTGCCGCCGACGCCACCGCTCAGCCCGTCGCGGCGCCGCAGGCGGTCCCGACCGGAACGGTGGTCGCGGAGACCGACGCCGTGTCGAAGTCCGGCGACACCGCGGTCCACGTCAAGGTCGTCGCGAACGACCACGGCACCTTCGACGCGGAGCTCTCCGGCTACCGCACCACGCAGCCGCAGCCGATGTCGGTGGAGTTCCGGCGCACGGCGCAGTACGGGGACGGCTACGACGGCCGCGCCGTGAGCACGACGAGGTGGGGCGCGCAGGCGCAGCCCCCGGCCGTCGTCAGCCTGTCCGCAGCAGGGGCGGATCCGGACTGGCTGCGCACCGTCGTCCTCGTGCCCGACCAATCCGACGGTGACGACAGCGACCGCCCGTGGGCCCACAAGGTGCTCGCGATCGGCACGCTGTCGTGGTCGATCCCGGACCCGGAGCCGGATCTCCACGTCACGCTCGGCAAGGCTCGCCCGGGCGCCTACGGCTACGCGTTCGACGCCGCCGACGAGACCCTCCGCGGGACCACCGGCACGCCGGTCAGCTACCGCGTCAACCAGGGTGACGACCTGATCACGATCGCGAAGCGCTTCGGCGTCACCGTCGCCCAGTTGCGGTGGCTGAACCCGCAGATGGAGACGGAGGGCGACGACTGGGTGATCAAGGGGACCCTGCTCAACCTCGACCCCGCCACGCGCTGACACCGGGCGCGGGCGCTGTTCCGTTACGCTCGACGGGCAGTCCGCACCACCCAGGAGGTCCCACCGTGACGATCGTCGCAGCCGCAGACGGCTCCGCACTCGGCAACCCCGGCCCGGCCGGCTGGGCCTGGTACGTCGACGACGACCGGTGGGCAGCCGGCGGATGGCCGAAGGCGACGAACAACATCGGTGAGCTCACGGCCGTGCTGCAGCTGCTCCGCGCCACGAAGGACACCGGCGAGCCGCTGCACATCCTGTGCGACAGCCAGTACGCGATCAAGGCGTGCACCGAGTGGCTCGCCGGGTGGAAGCGGAAGGGCTGGCGCAAGGCCGACGGCAAGCCGGTGCTGAACGTCGAGATCATCAAGGAGCTCGACGCCGAGCTGCAGGGCCGCACGGTCACGTTCGAGTGGGTGCGCGGGCACGTCGGTCACGAGATGAACGAGGCGGCCGACGTCCGTGCCCGCGGCGCTGCGACGGCCTACCAGAACCGCACCGAGGTCCCGACGGGGCCGGGCTGGCCGGGCGTCGAGGTCACGGAGCCGTCGGCCCTCCCCGAAGCGACCCCGCCCGCGACGCTGTTCTGACGCGCGTCAGTACGTCCCGTCCCGCCGGTCCTGCCGCGTGATCTGCTCCCCCGACGCCGGGTCGACGCCCGACCGGGTGGTGGTCGTGGTCCGACGTCCGCCGAAACCGACGGCGAGACTGATGATGAGCAGCACGACCCCGGCCGCCATCAGGATGTAGCCGATCAGGCGCAGGTCGACGCCCGCCACCTGGAAGTCCAACGCGAACGCGACGATGGCGCCGATCACGATCAGGGCGATGCTCGAGCCGATGCGCATGGCAGGTCCTTCCGATGGTCCCGACCGCCGGGTGGCTCGGGATTCCCACCGAACCTACCGAGAGTTCAGCAGCGACGTTCCCACAGGGCGACGGTGCTTCGCAGGTGGTCGTACCGGTACGGCTTCGTCTCCCCGGTCGGCTCGTAGCCGAGGGCCCGCCAGAACGGCTCCGCCACGGCCGCGTTCGTCGCGACGATCCCGAGCCGCAGCCGGGTGACCGTCGAGGCCGAGCGCGCCAGGTCCACCACGGCGTCGTGCATCCGACGACCGAGCCCACGGCGGTGGGCACCGCCCCGCACGACGAGGAGGCCGACGAACGCGACGGCAGGGTCCGGGTACCCGACGAGCACGTCCGTGAACGCCACGAGCTCGCCCCCGTCCCACAGCCCGAGGCCGTGCTTGCCGGACGGGTCGAAGCCGTCGGGCACCGAGATGAGCGCGCTCAGCCCGTCGGACGGCCCCGGCGGGTACCCGGTGATGCGTTCCGCGTACGACGGCACACTCTCGAGCAGGCCCTGCAACGCCTCGACGTCGTCGGGACCCAGCAGACGGAGCGACAGCGCCACGATCAGTCCACGTCCACCTCGGACCAGCCGTCGAAGCGGCCGATCTCGGTCACCCGCACGACGGCCTCGCCGGTCTCGTCCGAGGCGTCGAGGTCGATCGTGGCCGAGAACCCGAATTCCTTGTCCCCTGACGGGTCGGCGAAGATCTGCCGCGCCCGCCAGGTACGCCCTGCGCCGTTCTCGTCGAGCACGAGGTACTGCATCGAGCGGGCGTCCCCGTCGGTGCCGATGGTGTCGTGCTCGTCGTAGTACTCCTCGAGCACCGCGTCCCACTCGTCCTGACCGAAGCCCGCCGCACCGTCGAGGGCAGCGAGTCCCGCGACGTCGTCCGCCGCGGCGAGCAGCACCCGCTGGAAGAGCGCGTTCCGCACGAGCACCCGGAACGCCCGCGGGTTCCCGGTGAGCCGGGCGGGCTGCGGCGGAGCGATCTCGTCGTGTTCCGCCGCGGCCTCCGCCACGTCGCCGTTGACCAGGGCCTCCCACTCGTCGACGAGCGACGAGTCGGTCTGCCGGACGACCTCGCCGAGCCACTCGATCAGGTCGTCGAGCTCGGGGGTCCGCTGTTCCTCGGAGATGGTCTGCCGCATGGTCCGGTACGCGTCGGACAGGTAGCGGAGCACGAGTCCCTCGGACCGGGTGAGCTGGTAGAACCGCACGAAGTCGCCGAAGGTCATCGCCCGCTCGTACACGTCGCGCACGACGGACTTCGGGGAGAGCCGGAAGTCGAGCACCCACGGCTGCTCGGCGGCGTACGCCTCGTAGGCGGCGGTCAGCAGCTCGTCCAGCGGCTTGGGCCACGTGACCTCCTCGAGCAGCTCCATCCGCTCCTCGTACTCGATGCCCTCCTGCTTCATCCGGGCGACGGCCTCGCCGCGCTCCTTGAACTGCTGCTGGGCGAGGATCGCCCGCGGGTCGTCGAGGGTCGCCTCGACGATGGACACCATGTCGAGCGCGTAGGTGGGCGACTCCGGGTCGAGCAACTCGAACGCGGCGAGCGCGAACGGCGACAGCGGCTGGTTGAGGGCGAAGTTGACCGGCAGGTCGACGGTCATGCGGTACTGCCCGTCGATCTTCTCGATCACCCGGGCGTTCACGAGCGTCCGTGCGATGGACAGCGCGCGTCGGGCCATGTCGAGCTGTCGCGCGCGCGGCTCGTGGTTGTCGAACACGAGCGAGCGCACCGACGCGAAGGAGTCGCCACCTCGTGCGACGACGGCGAGCACCATCGCGTGGGTGATCCGCATCCGCGACACCATCGGTTCGGGTTCCGCCGCGATGAGCCGGTCGAACGAGGCCGGCCCCCACGACACGAAGCCCTCGGGCGCCTTCTTCTTCTTGACCTTGTTCTTCTTCTTCGGGTCGTCCCCGGCCTTGGCGACGGCGCGGGCGTTCTCGATCTCGTGCTCGGGGGCCTCGGCGACGACGTCACCCTCGGTGTCGTACCCGGCACGGCCGGCGCGACCGGCGATCTGGTGGAACTCGCGCGCGGACAGCTGCCGCATGCGGGACCCGTCGAACTTCGTCAGCCCGGTGAGCAGCACGGCGCGGATCGGCACGTTGATCCCGACCCCGAGGGTGTCGGTGCCGCAGATCACGGGCAGCAGTCCCCGCTGCGCGAGCTGCTCGACGAGCCGCCGGTACTTCGGCAGCATCCCCGCGTGGTGCACGCCGATGCCGGCGCGGATGAGTCGCGAGAGGGTCTGCCCGAAGCCGGCGCTGAAGCGGAACCCGGCGATGGCGTCGGCGATCTCGTCGCGCCGCTCTCGCGATGCGACCTTGACCGACATGAGCGCCTGCGCCCGCTCGAGCGCCGCCGCCTGCGCGAAGTGCACGATGTAGACGGGCGCCTTGCCCTCCTCGAGCAGCCGTTCGACCGTCTCCTGCACGGGCGTGAGCACGTACTCGTACGACAGCGGCACGGGCCGCGAGACCCCGGTCACGCGAGCGGTCGGACGCCCGGTCCGGCGCGACAGGTCGTCGGCGATGGTGGTGACGTCACCGAGGGTGGCGGACATGAGCAGGAACTGCGCCCGCTCGAGCACGAGCAACGGCACCTGCCAGGCCCACCCGCGGTCGGCGTCGCCGTAGAAGTGGAACTCGTCCATGACGACGACGTCGACCTCGGCGTCCGGACCCTGCCGGAGCGCGGTGTTCGCGAGGATCTCGGCCGTGCAGCAGATGATCGGGGCGTCGGCGTTGACGCTCGAGTCGCCCGTCACCATGCCGACGTTCTGCGCGCCGAACAGGTCGACGAGCTGGAAGAACTTCTCGGACACGAGCGCCTTGATCGGTGCCGTGTAGTAGCTGCGCTTCCCCTCGGCCATCGCCGCGAAGTGCGCGCCGGCGGCGACGAGCGACTTGCCGGTACCGGTCGGGGTGCTGAGCACGACGTTCGCGCCCGACACGAGCTCGATGAGCGCTTCGTCCTGCGCCGGGTAGAGCGGTCGTCCGCCGGCCTCGGCCCAGTCGGCGAATGCCTGGTAGACCGCGTCGGGGTCGACGGCGCCGTCGACCGCCGCCGGCAGGGCGGCGACGAGTGGCGGGGCGGTGGTGACGTCGGTCATGAGTCCATCCTCCCAGGTGGGTGGTGACCGGGCGACGGACGGGAGGCACGGTGCGGCCCCGCCACGCGCCTCCCGGCCGACGCCCTGTCGCCTTTCAATGCATTCGCATACGATCGAGGCGTGCGCGAACTCGGCTTCCTCTCCTTCGTCCCCAACCACGGCGGCACCGCGGGTGCGGCCGCAGCGCTGGAGGACGGCCTCCGCCTCTTCGCGACGGCCGAGTCCCTCGGCTACGGCACCGGCTGGGTGCGCGGGCGCCACTTCGAGCCGTTCCTGACGAGCCCGATGACCTTCTTCGCCGCCGCGGCGCAGCGAACGAGCACCATCGGGTTCGGCACCGCCGTGCTCGGCATGCGCTACGAGGACCCGGTGCGCCTCGCCGAGGACGCCAGCACGGTCGACCTGCTCAGCGGCGGCCGGGTGCAGCTCGGCATCAGCACCGGCATCGCGGGGTACGGGCCGATCCTCGACCCGGTCTTCGGTGCGTCGGAGCGCAGCTTCCGCGACGAGGCCGAGGCCCGCGCGGCCCGTCTGCTCGAGGTCCTGCAGGGCGATCCGCTCGGCAGCGCCGGCAAGGGGTACGAGAGCATCCCGGCCGGCGCCGACCTCTCGCTGCAGCCCCTGTCGCCGGGCCTGCGCGACCGCGTGTGGTGGGGCGGCGGCAGCACGGGCACCGCGATCCGCACGGCCGAGAAGGGCCTGCTGCTGCACTGCTCGACGCTCAACACCGAGGACACCGGGGCGCCGTTCGCCGAGGCGCAGGCCGACCAGGTCCGGGCGTACCGCGAGCGCTTCGCCGAGCTGCACCCGTCCCGAACCCCGAAGGTGGCGGTCGGTCGGATCGTCGTCCCGCTGCTCGACGACCACGACCGACAGGTCCACGAGGAGTTCCTCACCGGCTACGCGAGCGGGATGGACGACGAGGGTCGCCCCCTGAGCGGTCCGCCGTTCCGCTTCAGCAAGGTCGTGTCCGGCGGCGTCGACGAGATCGTCGATGCCCTGTCCGCGGACCCGGCGGTGCAGGCGACCGACGAGCTCGTCATCACCCTGCCGGCGAACGGCGACGCGGCATCGCACGAGCGGATCCTGCGGATCGTCGCCGAGGAGATCGCTCCCCGCGTGGCCTGACGCCCGCTCCCCCGAGGGCACCCGGCCGGGGCACTGGTGTGGTGAGGACCCGGTCCCCGGCCGGATGGCCATCCCGTTCCTGATCCGCACGGGATGGTCGTTCCACTCTCCCACCGAGTGGAGGGTTTGTCACTATCGGGAACCGGACAAACGAGGATCATTCGGAGGGTCGCCAGCCGGCTCACGGAGTGGGCGGCGCCGGGCGGCGAGCTGCGCCGGGACGACGAATGCGCCCCCGCGCGGACGCGGGGACGCATTCGCCGGGACGACGAATGCGCCCCCGCGCGGACGCGGGGACGCATTCTGGACGCATCGGGACCGAAGGGGCTCCGCGACCGGATCAGGAGGCCACTTCGCGCGCACGACGATCCCTCGATGATGCGCGCGCCGACGGTAACCAGCCGTCAGGCGCAGATCAATGGTACTGAACGAAACCCTTCGTGCGCGGAAACCGGATCACTCCAGTTCGAGGGGAGTCGAACCGACGATGTCCGTCACCGACGCCCCGACGTGGAGCTCGAAGGTGCCGGGCTCGTACCGCCAGGCGCCCTCCCAGTGCGCGAACGCCCGTGCCGGCACCTCGATCGAGACCTCGGTCGACTCGCCGGCACCGAGCCGCACGGGCGCGAAGCCCACGAGCCACCGCACCGGCCGGTCCACCGCGGACTCGGCACGCGAGGCGTAGACCTGCACGACGTGCTTGCCGGCGCGGTCCCCCGTGTTCGCCACCGTCGCGGTCACGATCGCGGCGTCCCCCTCGGTCACGGTCGGCGAGGCCGAGACCCCGTCGATCGTCCAGGTGGTGTAGCCGAGGCCGTGGCCGAACGGGTACGCGGGCTCGGTGCCGGCGCGGAGCCAGGCCCGGTAGCCGACGTGCACGCCCTCGTCGTACGCGACCTTGCCGTCCACCGGGGTCACGTCGAGCACCGGGACGTCGGCCATCGTCGCCGGCCAGGTGGTGGGCAGGCGCCCGCCGGGCTCGGCTGCACCGGTCAGCACGTCGGCGAGGGCGTTGCCGTACTCCTGCCCGCCGAACCAGGTCAGCAGCACCGCGGCGACGTCGTCCCGCCACGGCATCTCGACCGGCGACCCGGAGTTGACCACCACGACGGTGTTCGGGTTCGCGGCGGCGACGGCGCGGACCAGGTCGTCCTGGTGCCCGGGCAGCGCGAGCGACGAGCGGTCGTACCCCTCGGACTCCACCTTGCTGTTCGTCCCGACCACTACGATCGCGACGTCCGCGCCGGTGGCGGTGGCCACGGCCGCGTCGATGAGCGTCGCCGGGTCCTCGTCGCTCGGCTCGGTGCCGAACTGGTACGCGAGCACCCCACCGAGCGCCTCGTCCTGCACGATGTCGTACTCGATGCGTATCGCGACCTGCTGGCCGGCCTCGACCGACACCGGCACCGAGCGCGCCGGCGGGTTGAGGAACGCGGCGCCGAGCTGGTCGCCCTCGTACGGCACCGTCTCGTCGAGCAGGAGCTCGCCGTCGATCCACAGGCGCGAGTGACCCGCGGCACCGATGCCGATGCGCACGGTGCCGGTGGTCTCGGCGGTGTACGTGGTGGTGATGTCGAGCCGGTCGGCCTCACGGGTCGGGGCATCGCCGCCGAACCAGAACAGCGCGGTGGCGCGACGGTCCTCGACGTACAGCTCCTCGCCGTCCTTGACGAAGGCGACCCGCGCGCCCGGCTCGCCGGTGGACGGGTTCGTGATGGCCGACAGCGGGAACTCCGCGATGCCCTCCTGCACCACCGCACCGATGGCGTAGTCGACGGTCGCACCCGGGAACGCGGCGCGGATGCCCTCGATCGGGGTGACCACGTGCTCCGGGACCACGGTCGCCGAACCGCCGCCCTGGGAGCGGGCCTGGTCGGCGTTGTGCCCGACGAGTGCGATCCGCGACACGGCGCCGGCGTCGATCGGCAGCGCCCCGGTGTTGCGGACGAGGACGGTGCCCTCGGCCTCGGCCTCGCGGACGAACGCGACGCCGTCCTCGACGTGCACGGGCTGCGCGGCGACCGGCTCGAAGCCCTCGAGCGCGCCGACGCGGGCCGCCAGCGTCAGGATGCGGCGCACCTTCCGGTCGATCGCGTCCACCGGGACCTCGCCCGACTCGACCGCCGCCAGCAGCGGGCCCTCGCTCCACCACGGGTTCGGCCCGGGCATGGCGACGTCCTGCGACGCCTTCGCCGAGTCGACCGAGCGCACGCCGGTCCAGTCCGACACGACGATGCCGTCGAAGCCCCACTCGGAGTTGAGCGGGGTCTCGAGCAGGTCGTTCTCCGACGCGGTGACGCCGTTGATCGCGTTGTACGACGACATGACCGCCCAGGCGTGCGCCTCGGTCACGGCCTTCTCGAACGCGAGCAGGTACAGCTCGCGGAGCGCACGGTCGGACACCTCGGTCGACGCGGTGAAGCGGTCGGTCTCGTAGTCGTTCGCGATGTAGTGCTTCGGGGTCGCGGCGACGCCGTTCTCCTGCACGCCCGCGACGTAGGACGCCGCGAGGTCGCCGGTGAGCACCGGGTCCTCGCTGAACGCCTCGAAGTGGCGGCCGCCGAGCGGCGAGCGGTGCAGGTTGATGGTCGGGCCGAGCACGACGTCGACGCCCTTCCGACGGGCCTCGACCGCGGCGGCGGCGCCGTAGCGCTTCGCGATCGCGCGGTCCCAACTGGCGGACAGGGCCGTCGCGGACGGCAGGTTGAGCGAGGGGTCGCGCTCGTCCCACACCTCGCCGCGGACACCCGACGGGCCGTCGGACATGAGGATGCGGCGCAGCCCGATCTTCTCGATGGGCCAGGTCGTCCAGAAGTCACGGCCGGTCAGCAGCTGGACCTTCTCCTCGGTCGTCAGCTGCGCGAGGAGCGCCTCGATGCGCTCGGTCAGCGGCGCGGCGGTCGGCCGGGAGGCGCGGGTGGTGTCGTCCACGGTGGTCACGATGGTCACGATGGTCGGTCCCTTCGTTGTGCGACGGGCGCCGGGGCATGACCTCCGCGCGCCATCGTCGGCGGCTGGCGTCAGCGTAGCAGGCAAAACCTATCGGAGGTAGGTTTCTTCGCCGACAGACAGGGCGGTACGCTCGCGCCATGACACGACGGGGTTCGTACGCGAAGGGCATCGCAAAACGCGAGGAGATCCTCACGGTGGCGCTCGACCTCGTCGCCCGCCAGGGCTTCCGGCGGACGAGCATCAAGGACATCGCCGACGCGGTCGGGCTGACCCAGGCGGGGCTGCTGCACTACTTCGACTCGAAGGACGACCTCTGGGTCGAGGTCCTCCGCCGCCGCGACGAGATCGACAACACGACGGAGTGGGACGCGGCGGACCCGGCGGAGCTCCTCGCCGCCATCGTGCGGCACAACGCCGAGGTCCCCGGCCTCGTGCAGATGTTCGTGAACCTGTCCGCCGCAGCCGCGACGGACTCGGAGCACCCCGCCCACGAGTACTTCCGGGAGCGCTACGCCAGCTCCCGCCGGAACCTCGCGGCGGACTTCCGGGTCATGCAGGAGGACGGCCGCCTGCGTCCCGACGTCGACGTCGAGCAGCTCACGAGCGTGCTCCTGGCGATCTCCGACGGCATGCAGATCCAGTGGCTCTACGACCCGTCCCGCGACATGGCCGAGCACGTCGAACTGGTGGCCCAGCTCGCCATCGCCCGCGCGTCGACGGCGACCGCGCCCTCCTGACACCCCGACGCGTCCGCCGGACAGGTACCACCAGTGCCTGGTCCCCTCGGAGCGTCGCGCGGCAGGATGGGACCCGGCCGACCAGGCCGTCCGACGACGATGTGGAGTGACGCGATGACGCGTGTTGTGGTGACCGGTGGCAGCGGCAAGCTCGGGCGGGCGGTCGTCCGCGACCTCGACGAGCACGGGTACGACGTGGTCCTGCTCGACCGCGTGCCGTCGCCGGACAAGCCGGAGCGGGTGCCCTTCGTGCGCGTGGACCTGAGCGACTACGGCCAGGTGCTCGGCTCACTCACCGGCATCGATGACCGCTACGACGCGATCGACGCCGTCGTGCACCTCGCCGCCGTGCCCGCCCCCGGCCAGGTGCCGGACGTGGCGCTCATCACGAACAACGTCACCGCATCGATCAACGTCTTCCACGCGGCCCGCATCGCGGGGATCAGGAACGTGGTCTGGGCGTCGAGCGAGACCCTGCTCGGCATCCCGATGGGCGAGCACCACCCGCCCTACCTGCCCGTCGACGAGGAGTTCCCCGTCCGCCCGCAGTCGTCGTACTCCCTCGGCAAGGCCGTCGAGGAGGAGATGGCCCGCCACTTCACGCGCTGGGACCCGGAGCTGAAGATGATCGGTCTCCGGTTCTCGAACGTCATGGACGAGACCGACTACCCGTCGTTCCCGTGGGACGCCTCCCCCGAAGCCAAGACGTTCAACCTGTGGTCGTACATCGACTCCCGCGACGGCGCCCAGGCCGTACGGAAGGCGCTCGAGGCCGACCTCACCGGGTTCGAGGCCTTCGTCATCGCGAGCCCGGACACCGTGATGGACACCCCGACGATCGAGCTCGTCGAGTGCTTCGTGCCGGACATCGAGCGGCGCACGGACATCGACGGCACGAGCTCGCTCCTGTCGTCCGACAAGGCCCGCGAGCTCCTGGGCTACGCCCCCGAGCACACGTGGCGGAACCACCGCGCCTGACCCCGACGCGCACCGCGGGTGCGGACGGGAGGCGCGGCTCGCCTCAGGACGTCGGTGCGAGCAGCAGGCCGTCCAGCACCAGGTCCCGCACCCGCGGCAGCAGGTCGGCCGTCAGCGCGTCCTCGTCGACCCCGGTGATCTGCGCGATCGCCCCGATGATCGCGGCGACCGAGAGCTCCCCGTCGCAGGCCCCGACGAACGCCGCGAGCGCCGTGTCCGCATCGACCCGTCGACCGAAGCCGCCGCCCTGCACCAGCGTCATCACCGTCGGGTCGTCGTTGCCGGGCCAGTAGTGGCGCTCCTCGGTGACGTCGCCGGCGACCCGCAGGTGTGCGGCGGCGAGCGCGGTGTCGTCGTGCGACGCGAGCCACTCGGCAGCGTCCAGCACCCGGGCGACCGTCGCGCCGAGCCCCGCGGGGTTGGACCCGAGCGCCTCGGGGACGCGCTCGACGCGACGGAGGCCGGCAGTCCCTCCCGTCCGTGCGCGCACCACGACGTAGCCGAAGCCGACCCCGGTCACGCGCCGCGTGGCGAAGTCGTCGAGCCAGGCGTCGACGAGCGTGTCGAACTCGGTCGTGCCCGGCTTCGTCCCGCCGTCCCGGATCCAGGTCTCGGCGTAGGCGGGCGGGTCCTCGCGCTCCCGCTCGACGACCCAGGTGTCCAGACCGTGCGCGTCGTCGAACCAGGAGCGCACCCGGTCGAGGCCGTCGACGCCCCAGTGGTACTCCCAGTTGCCGAGCAGCTGCGCCGTCCCGCCGGGCTCGAGGTGGTCGGCCAGTCCGCGGAGGACCGTCTCGACGAGTGCGTCCCCGACCATCCCGCCGTCGCGGTACTCGTACGCGGGCACGCCCTCGCGCCGCGGGGTGATGACGAAGGGCGGGTTCGACACGATCCGGTCGAACCGCTCCCCCGCCACCGGCTCGTACAGCGAACCGAGCCGGAACTCGACGCCGTCGATGCCGTTCAGCTGCGTGTTGAAGCGGGCGATGTCGAGGGCACGGCGGGAGATGTCGGTGGCGACGACCTCGTCCGCGAAGCGTCGGGCGTGCATGGCCTGGATGCCGCACCCGGTGCCGAGGTCCAGCACCCGGCGGACGGGCACGGGGACCTGCAGCCCGGACAGCGTGGTCGAGGCACCGCCGATGCCGAGCACGTGCTCCTCGCCGAGCGCGGTCCCGAGCGCGAGCTCCCCGAGGTCCGACACGATCCACCAGCTGCCGGCGCCGAGGTCGTCGACGAAGGCGTAGGGCCGCAGGTCGACCGTCGGGTGCACCAGGACGTGGTCGGCGTCGGGCAGGCCGGTGTCGTCGCGGTCCTCGTCGATCCGGAGCAGGCCGGCGGCGAGCACCGCGTCGAGCCCGGTGGACGGGAACGCCCGCTCGGCGTCGGCGCGGTCGACGGGCAGGCCGAGCACGAACAGCGTGGCGAGGGTCGTCAGCGGCGTGGTCTCCCGCGCGGCGAGTGCCCGGAGCGCGGCGACCCGCGAGCCGCGGTGCAGCGACGCGGCGGCCTCGGTGCCCCAGAGCCCGTCGATGCGTTCCACGGTGAAGCCGGCGGCGTCGAGGTCCGCGGCGAGCGCGGTCGTCACCGCCGGACCGGCGACGATCGTGGGCAGGGCGTGGGCGACGCTCACGCGGGGACCGCCTCGCGCATGATCGCGGCCGGCACCTGCCACGCCGCGACCAGGTCGAGGAGTCCGGGGAACCGCTGCTGCACGTCCTCGACACGCACGCGGCTCGAGCGGGTCAGCCCCTCCTGGTGCTGCTCGAGCAGGCCGGCCTCGCGCAGCACGCGGAAGTGGTGGGTGAGCGTGGACTTCGGGCGGTCGATGCCGACCCACCCGCAGCTCCGGACCCCGCCGGCGGCGTCCACCAGGTAGCGGTGCAGGATCGCGAGGCGGATCGGGTCGCTCAGCGCATCGAGCACGACGGGCAGGTCCAGCTCGGCGACGGCGGGTTGGGGCAGCCGTTCCGGGGCGTCGACGTTCGCGGGCATGCCCGAGACGGTAGCACCGTTCCGGTCATGTACGACTTGCGTCGTACTGCGGAACTGCTGTACGAATGCTCTCGTACAGCAGCTCGTCCGACGGGAAGGTGCCACCATGCAGTCAGCACGCGGAGTCGCGGGGTTCTGGATCCTCGCCGCCATGCTCTTCGTCGCGATGGCCTCGTCCTCGGTCCCGTCGCCGATCTACCCCGTCTACGCCGCCGAGTGGCAGCTGACCCCGCTCATGCTGACGGCGGTCTTCGCGATCTACGTCGCGGGGCTCCTCGTCACCATGCTCGTGGCCGGCCGGTTGTCGGACCACGTCGGCCGGAAGCCCGTCCTCGTCGCCGGGGGCCTGTTGCTCGTGGTCTCGCTCGTGCTCTTCACCGGAGCGGACGGGTTCGTCGCGCTCGTCGTCGACCGGATCGTGCAGGGGGTCGCCGTCGGACTGCTCATCGGTGCCCTCGGCGCGGCGCTCATCGACAACTCGCTCGAGCGCCACCCGTCGCTCGCGGGCGTACTGAACGGCGCCGTCCCGCCCTTCGCCCTGGCGACCGGCGCCGTGTCGAGCGGCGCGCTGGTCGAGTGGGGACCGGCACCGGAGCAGCTCGTCTACGTGCTCTTCGGCGCACTCCTCCTGCTGCTCGTCGCCGCGCTGTTCGTCGTGCCCGAGCGGGTCACCCGACGGCCCGGCGCGCTCCGTTCCCTGCGCCCGACGGTGTCCGTCCCACGGGCCTCGCGGGCCCTCTTCCGCGGAGTCGCCGGCGCACTCGTCGCCAGCTGGGCGCTCGGCGGCCTCTTCCTGTCGCTCGTCCCGTCGGCACTCGGTGCCGTGTTCGGCATCCACGACCACTTCGCGGCCGGTGCCCTGATCGCGGTCGTCACCGGGGTCGGTGGGCTCACCGGGCTCGCGATCCAGCGCCTCGACACGCGTCGGAGCCTGTTCCTCGGACTCGTCGCACTCATCGTCGGACCGGTCGTGACCGTGTCGTTCGTGTTCGCCCACTCGCTGCCCGGGCTCGTCGTCGGCAGCGCGATCGCCGGTGTCGGCTTCGGCGCCGGGTTCCAGGCGCCCCTGCGGATGCTGCTCGCCACGGCGGCGCCGACCCACCGCGCCGGACTGCTGTCGTCGGTCTACGTCGTCAGCTACCTGGCGTTCGGCGTCCCGGCCGTCGTTGCGGGGCTCGTCGAACCGGCGTTCGGCTTCGTGCCGGTGCTCGCCGGGTACGGCGCGTTCATCGTCCTCGCGGCGGCGATCGCGCTGGTGCTGCAGCTCGTCGCACGCGACGCTGCAGCGGTCGAGGAGCGCGCTGCCGAGGCGGTCGAGCGGACCGCGACCGGCTCCGTCCGGACCGTCGCGGAGTAGCGCTGCGCGAGGGTCAGTGCCCCGCTCGTGCCCGGTTGGGACGCTGAGCACGCACCCCGGTGCTGCGGTGCGCATCAGCGTGCGCGGCGTCCACGTCGGCCTTCCCGCGGTCGGCCGCCTTCCGCAGCCACTGCGGGCCGTGACGCTTCGCCCAGTCCCAGAAGCGGTGCAGCTGCGCGCGGAGCCACGTGATGATCCGGTGGAAGAAGTGGAACTCGCTCGCGAGGATCGTCAGCCCGATGAACACCACCAACCACCCGGGCCCGGGCAGCGGCACGAGGATCAGCCCGATGACCACGACGAGCCCACCGACGATGCCGACGAGCACCTTGTAGAACAGGTGCCAGCCCGGACGCGCGTGGACCCACGCACGCATGCGGCGGAACCAGCGGAAGCGCTGGGAGCGGTCGTCGCTCTCGGTTCCGGGGGCCTCGGTGTCGGCACGCACGACCGCGTCGGGTCGCTCGTGGGTGTCGTCCATGTCGGCACCGTAGGGCGCGCGGCTGGGAAACGGCGGCGCAACCGGTCCACGCCGCGTGAGCGGCGGGGCGGGCGCGTGCTGCGCCTCCCGTCCGCCCTTCCGCCGAGACGCCGCGGCCCCACCGAGACGGTCCTGGAAGCGGCGGCGTCTCACGCGCCGCGCGGCGTCCCACGCAGACGGGCCCGTTGTCGGCCGGGAGGCACGTCAGGCGTGGGCGACGCAGGTCGCCGCCCACGGGACGGCGGCCAGGCGGGCCTCGGGGATCGGCTCCCCGCCGACGGCGCACCGCCCGTAGGTACCAGCGTCGAGCCGCGCGAGCGCGGCGTCGACCTGCCGGACCCGGTCGCGGGCGGCGTCACGGACCGCGCCCAGCGACCCGCGTTCCCAGGCCAGCGTCGCGCCCTCCGGGTCGTGCTCGTCGTCGGAGTTGGCGTCCTGCCGCGCATCGCTCACGTCGCGCATGCTCCGCTCGACGTCGGCGAGCAGGCGCTCGTTGCGCTGCCGCTCCGTCGTCAGTGCGTCACGGGGATCGTCCACGGCGACGACGGTAGTCGCATCGGCCGAGCGGAATGGCGGCGCCGCAGCATGCGTTCGCATCGGCATGACGAAGATCGGGTTCCTGTCCTTCGGGCACTGGCGCGACGTGCCGGGCTCGCGTGTCCGCAGCGGCCGCGAGGCCCTCGTGCAGGCGATCGACCTCGCCGTCGCCGCCGAGGAGGCCGGGGTCGACGGCGCGTACTTCCGCGTGCACCACTTCGCACCGCAGCAGGCCGCTCCGTTCCCGCTGCTCTCGGCCATCGCCGCCCGCACCAGCCGGATCGAGATCGGCACCGGTGTGATCGACATGCGCTACGAGAACCCGCTGTACATGGCGGAGGAGGCGGCCGCGACCGACCTCATCTCCGGCGGCCGACTGCAGCTCGGTGTCTCGCGTGGGTCACCCGAGACCGCCCTCGCCGGGTACCAGCAGTTCGGGTACGTGCCCGAGGCGCACGACCAGAACGGCGGCGACATGGCGCGCTCGCACACGGACGTGTTCCGCCGCGCGATCGCCGGCGAGCCGATGGCGCACGCGAACCCGCAGATGACCGGCTCGGCCGGGTCGCTCGCGGTGTCCCCGCTCTCGGACACGCTCGGTGACCGGATCTGGTGGGGTGCCGGCACCCGCGCCACCGCCGAGTGGACGGCGGAGCAGGGCATGAACCTCATGTCGTCGACGCTCCTCACCGAGGACACCGGAGTGCCGTTCGACGAGCTGCAGGCCGAGCAGATCCAGCGCTTCCGGTCGACCTGGGCCGAGATGGGCTGGGCGCGCGAGCCCCGCGTCTCGGTCTCGCGCAGCATCATCCCGATCACGGACGACGAGTCGCGCCACTACTTCGGCGTGCGCGCGCAGGTTGAGGGGCAGGACCAGGTCGGGCACCTCGACGGTGGTCTCGCCCGCTTCGGACGGTCCTACATCGGGGAGCCGGAGCAGCTCGTGGCCGAGCTCGCCGCCGACGCCGCGGTGCGTGCCGCCGACACCGTGCTCGTCACGGTGCCGAACCAGCTCGGTGTCGACTTCAACGCCCGGCTGCTCGCGGCGACGAAGGCCGTGATGGACGAGGTGGACGCCGCGCCGGTTCCCGCCTGAGGCGTCCGACGGAGCAAGCGCCGGGGTGGACCGGCGTCCCCCTTGTTGCCGACACCCGCTGTGGGACTGTGGACGGGCCTCCCGTCCGCGTAGCGTCGTCGTGCACCATCCACCGCACCCTCCAGGAGCACCCCGTGACGCTGCCGGCAGCCGGCTGGTTCCCGGACCCGCAGGACACCCACCGCCTGCGGTGGTGGGACGGGCACGCCTGGGGAGGCGAGACGCGGGTCCTGCAGGAGCGGACCGAGCCCGTCGCCCCCGCGGTCGTCGCGCCGGCCGGGCCGTCGTTCTCGGTCGAGGGTGCCCCCGTGCACGCAGCGTCCTGGGCGTCCGGCAGCACCGTGCAGCGCGTCGGCGTCGCGGCCGTCGCCGCGGTGCTGCTCGCGGTCCTGTCCGTGGTCTGGAACCCGGAGGGCGTGGCGAGTGCAGCGACCCTGGTCGCCGCCGTCGTCGGCATCGTGCGCCCCGGGGCCACGGGTGGATGGCGGGTGCTCGCGCGGAGCGCTGCGGCGAGCGCCCTCGTGGTCGCGGTCGCGACGGCGGCGGTCGCTGCCTCGCTGCAGTTCCACCTGTTCTGACGCCGCCGGCGCCGAACGTCCGTCGCCCCGGCGCCCGTCGCCCGTCGTCCGTCGTCCGTCGTCCGTCGTCCGTCGTCCGCACAACGGGGAGCACCTCGCGCCACGCGATCACGTGGCGCGACCGCCCGGCAGGCCGGTGGGTCGGGAATGGGGGGTCAGCGTGGGGGCAAGGACGGAGGGCTCACGCAGCGCATGA